>NZ_JBNAZM010000010.1:0-122609 GCF_051195215.1 Arhodomonas sp. AD133
ATCAGGCCCAAACTCCGGCCGCCTGATGGCGCTCTCACCATCGCCCGTTCAGGCTCATCTCTGGATTGGAAAGGACTACCGCATTGGCGAGCTTGTACACCCTGCCGTATGCTCTCAGGCCATCGTTGAAACGGAGGCGAACGGCGTGCGTGAGCTGGTGCTCGGCGGAACGAAATCGGGCAAGAGCCTGTATGCCGAGTCACAGGCACAGGCGAGCGGTGGTGAGGTAGTGTACGTCGCGACCGCACGTGCGAACGACGCGGAGATGGCTGAACGCATCGCCGCCCACCGGGCGCGGCGACCGTCCCATTGGCACACCGTGGAGGCGGGGGATGACCTCGCCGGCGTGCTGCTCGGGGCGGCGGCCGACGACCGCTGTGTGCTCGTGGACTGCCTTACCCTGTGGCTCACCGCGCTCATCGAACGGCCCCGGCACTGGGCACAGGCACGGGAGGATCTGCTCACCGCGTTGCCCGGCCTGCCCGGACGTATCGTTCTGGTCAGCAACGAAGTGGGCGAGGGCGTGGTGCCGCTCGGCGAGCTCACCCGGCGCTTCGTGGACGAGGCGGGCCGTCTGCATCAGGCAATAGCCGCCCGCTGCGAGCGCGTAACGCTGGTCACCGCGGGCCTCCCTTTGACTCTCAAGGAGACGACATGACGCACAGCATCCCTGTGCCGGACGAAGACGCCGCTCAACGGGCACGTGCCCGCCAGGCGCAACTCACCAAGCCACCAGGGGCACTCGGCGAGTTGGAGACGCTCGCGGTGCGGCTCGCCGGTTTGCAGGGGGCGGAGCGCCCGCAGGTCGATCCGGTGCACATCGCGGTCTTCGCCGCCGACCATGGCGTGACGGCGCAGGGGGTTTCCGCGTTTCCGCCGGCGGTGACCGTACAGATGGTCGCCAATTTCGCTGCCGGTGGTGCGGCGATCAATGTGCAGGCGCACCACCTCGGGGCGCGCTTGCAGGTGGTCGACGTGGGCACTGCCACCGATTATGAGGTGCCCGACGGCGTCCGTCTCGCGCGCGCCGGCCGTGGGACCGCGGATTTCACGCATGAGCCCGCGATGTCCGCGGAAGGCTTCGCTCGTGCCGATGCGACCGGGCGGGAGATCGCGCAGGCGGCGGCGGATGAAGGAATGGGCCTGTTCATCGGCGGCGAAATGGGCATAGGCAATACCACGGCCGCTTCGGCGGTGGCCTGCGCGCTGCTCGATGCGGACCCGGAGACCCTGGTGGGGCCGGGCACGGGCCTCGACACGGAAGGCGTCGCCCGCAAGATGGCGGCGGTACGCGCCGGTCTCGACCGCCACACCGCTGCTATCGACGGGCCGGACGAGGCGCTGCGCCGCTTGGGTGGGTTCGAGCTCGTGGCATTGGCCGCGGCAATGGAGGCGGCTGCGGCACGACGGGTGCCCGTACTCGTCGACGGCTTCATCGTCAGTGTCGCGGCGCTGGCGGCGGTCCGGCGCCGCCCGGCGCTGGCGCAGTGGCTGATTTTCGCGCATACGTCCGCGGAGCCCGGCCATGGGCAGGTGCTGGCGGCGCTGCATGCACGGCCGCTGATCAGCCTCGGGCTGCGTCTTGGCGAAGGCAGTGGCGCAGCGACTGCGGTGCCGTTGCTGCGGCTCGCCTGTGCGTTGCACAACGATATGGCTACCTTCGAAGAGGCGGCCGTCGCCAACCGAGGGGGGTGAGGAGGCCCATGCAGCGTATCGATACGGGGCGCGCCCGATTCGTGGATTTCATTCGCCACGGCGTGCCCGTGGGTGGCCGACGCTATCGTGGCCATCGCGACGATCCGCTCTCGGAGCAGGGCTGGCACGAAATGTGGGCGGCCGTGGGCGATGACCCTCCATCATGGTCGCTAATCGTCACCTCGCCGCTTCGGCGCTGTGCCGAGTTCGCCACCGAGCTGGGCGGCTGCTTGGATGTACCGGTGATCACCGAAACGGGGTTCAAGGAAATCAGCTTCGGCGCCTGGGAAGGACGTACGGTGGACGCGATCCTCGCCGAGTCCCCGGAGGAGATCAGCGCATACTGGCATGATCCCGTGGCCAATACACCACCTCGAGGAGAGTCGTTGCCCGATTTCCGCGATCGTGTGGTCGCTGCTTGGGAACGGTTGCTCGAGCGACAAGCGCGGCATGTGCTGGTGGTCGGTCACGGCGGGCTCATCCGGACGCTGGTCGGTCATGTCCTCGGCATGCCGTTGCCCTCGGTGTTGCGGCTGGAGGTGCCCAACGCGGGTATCACCCGTTTGCGGGTGCAGTCGGACGTCAACGGCCGCCCCGCACCGAGCCTGGTGTTCCACGCCCGGCAGGGGCTTTGATGAAGGCGCTGATCACTGCGCTCGCTTTTCTGACCCGCTTGCCCGTCCCGGCTGTGGCGCCCGACGCCCATACCGTCGGGCGCTCACTGCTGTGGTATCCGTTGGTGGGCGCCGGGCTCGGCGCTATCGCGGCGCTCGTTGGCTGGGGGGCCGGGGGGTTGCTGGGCGCGGCGCTGGCGGTGACGGCCTTGGTGCTGCTGTCGGGGGCGCTGCATCTCGATGGCCTGGCCGATACCGCCGATGCCTGGGTAGGCGGTCTGGGGGACGCCGAACGAACGCTCGCCATCATGAAGGATCCCAGCGCCGGTCCGGTGGGCGTGGCTGCCGTCGTGGTGGTGTTGCTGCTGGAACTGGCGGCGGCCGAGACCGTGCTGCGCCAGACGGTTCCCACCGCGCTGGTGGTGGCGGCCATGCTGGGCCGCGCTGCTGCCCCGGCACTGTTTCTGACGACGCCCTACGTCCGTCCGGGCGGTCTCGGCGACGCGATGGCCCGCCACCGCCCTGGCGCGGCGGTCTACGCGGTCCTTCTCGCCACGGCCGCGGCGTCCGTGTTGCTACTCGGGCTCACGGGTCTCGCGGCACTGGTAGCTGCCGCGGTGACCGTTGCCGTCGCCCGCTCGCTGTTTCTGCGGCGCATAGGCGGTATCACGGGTGACACCGTAGGCGCGACCATGGTCGCGACCCAGACACTGTCGCTAGTCGCCGCGGCTTTGACGCTTCGCTGAGCAGAAAGTGAGAAGCTGAAAGCAACAAGTGGAACGGGACAGGATTGCGGGCGCTGGTGGGTTATTGCGGTTTCGGGTTCCGGATTTCGGATTCCGGGTTTGGTATCCCGGGCCAGCGCGCGTCGTGTACGGCAAGGCGATAGCCGCGCGAAACTTGGAACTTCCGACTCGTCAATTGGAACGGCTCACACGAAGACCCAGAGCAGCACTGCACCCAGCACCAGCCGATAGGCGACGAACGGGGTCATGCCTATGCGCTCCAGCAGGGCCAGGAAAGCGCCGATGCAGGCGTAGGCGGCGATAGCGGAGATCGCGGCACCGAGCAGGAGCATGTCCCACGCCGCTGGCGCCGGGGAGAGTGCGAGTTGCATGGCTTTCCAGCCACCGGCCAGGGCGATGGTGGGAATGGCCAGCAGGAACGAGAAGCGCGCGGCAGCGGTGGGGGCGAGCCCGAGGAACAGTCCGGCCGTCATGGTAATGCCGGAGCGGGACGTTCCGGGGATGATGGCAAGAATCTGTGCCAGTCCGATCCACAGCGCGTCGCCCAGGCCAGCCGTTGACTCATCGCGGCGTCCTCGCCAGCCGCGGTGCGCCACCCATAGCAGTATTCCGAACCCGATGTTCGCGGCGGCGATTACCAGCGGTTCACGCAGGTATGCTTCGGCGGAATCCCCCAGGAGCAGCCCGGCGGCGACGATGGGGATCGTCGCGATCACCAGCAGCATCGCCAGCTTCCCGTCGCCCTGGAAGTGCCGGCGTCGGATGCTCGCGAGGGCGTCCGCGCTCAGTCGCACGAGTGTGCCCCGGAAGTAGGTGAGAACGGCGAGCAGAGTGCCCACATGGACGGCGACGTCGAACGCGAGCCCCTGATCGGGCCAGTCGCTGAGTACAGGCACGAGGATCAGATGGGCGGAGCTGGAGATGGGCAGGAATTCCGTGAGGCCTTGGAGAAGTCCCAGGCAAACGGCGTGAAGCCAGTCCATGTGCGCTCCTATGCCGATGGCGGATGGTGTGGATCGCGGCTGAGCTGATAGAGCAGCACAGGCGTGTCGATGCCTCGGATGCGGCGCTGTTCGCCGGCGCCGAAGGCGAGGCCCCGCTCGTCGTCCAAATGGCGTCTTACCGCTTCGGAGACCAGCGCGTGCCCGGCTCCCGCTGCGCCACAGACGCGCGCGGCGATATTAACCGGCGCGCCAATGGCCGTATAGTCGAGATGATCGCCCGTGCCGATATTCCCCACGGTAACCTCGCCAGCATGCACGCCGATACTTACCGGAACCTCTTCGCCAGCGGCGTGTTCGCCGCGTGCGGCGACGGTTTCGAGAATCTCGATGGCGCAGTTGCAGGCCTGGCGCGCCATGCTCGGCCGGTCGAACACGGCCATCAGGCCATCACCACCGAAGGTGTCCACATAGCCGCCGTGCCGGTAGACCGTACCGACCTGGAGGCTGAGGTGACGGTTGACCGTGTCGAAGAGCTGCTCCGGCGGGATGGCGTGGGACAGGGCGGTGAAGCCGCGAATGTCCGTGAATAGGATACAGGCGTTGATCAGCACGGGCTCGCTGCTGCTTCGCGGATGGCGTGCATGCCCCTCAATCAGGCTGCGCAGTCGCGGCGAGACGTAGCGCGCGAGCTCGCTGCGGATGCGTTCGAGCTCACGTCGATAGCGCGCTTTGCTCACCAGTCCGCCGAGCCGGGCCAGCACCACGAGTGGCTCCAGGGGACGTGGCAGGAAATCGTCGCAGCCGGCGGTGAAAGCGCTGCGCAGCAGCCGTGGCTCCGGGCGCTCGGTAAGCAGGAGGATGGGGGTCATGCGATAGAGGCGATCACGGCGCAGCTCGGTGACCAGTGGCAGCAGTGTGTCGGGGGTCTCGGCACACGCCGCGATGACCACGGCATCGGGTTCGCGCGCCGTGAGCCAGTCGCGCGCGGTGACCGCTTCTCCCACCGTAACGGTTCGATAGCCGCCGGCCTCGAGAATACCGGTGAGCTCGGTGGCCGCCTCGTCGCCCACTACCAGGACCAGCCCGGCCTCGTTAGCGGGAGTGCGACGGGTCGCTGCGCTCATGAATGACGCCTGTGGACGTTGAGACGGCCGCTCTGGTCGGCGAACCCGAACCCGCTGAGCGGGTCGGTCAGACCGCGGCCGACGGCAAGGACCTTGAAGCGCTCACCCATTTCGCCGGGCATGAGCAGCGGCTTGGCCTGCTGGGTGGCGGCCGCTGCCGCCTGCGGATCCCGGTTCATCTCGGCCTCCAGAAGCCCGGGGAGCCCGGCGCCCATGAGGAAATTCGCCTGGGTGGTGAAGCCCTGGAGCGCCAGTCCGGCGTTCGTGGCGGCGCGTGCCGCGGCGGTGAAGTCCACTGACGCCGTGATGTCCTGCAGGCCCGGCCACCAGAGAGCGTCGTCATGGGCCCGGTGCCGGTAGTGGCAGAGCAGTGTCCCCATAGCGCGCTGGCGGTGGTAGTACTCGCGGCGGGGATAGCCATAGTCGATGAGCAGCGCCGTGCCGGCATCCAGGCAGTCGGCGAGCGTCTGCAGCCAGCCCGCCAGCGCCGGGCAGTATTCGGAGACATAGCCTGGCGGCAAGGGCGCGTCGAGATCGGCTTCGATTTCCCTTATTGCCATGGTCAGGGTGTCATCCGCGGGAATCAGCCGATACTGGAATTTCTCGCCATCGTGGGCGACGGCCAACTCGTGGATGCCGTCCTCGGTGATCTGGAAACGTCGTACCGGCAGTGCGTCCATGACCTCGTTGGCGAGTACCATGCCGCGAAACGGTTCGTCGGGCAGCTGGTCCAGCCACTCTACGCGCTCGCGTATGTCGGCGGGGAGCTCGGCGATAGCGGTCGCTTGCTCCTGGCGTAACGTGGCGCTCACTTCCAGGATCCGGTAGCGCTGTGGCAGGCGTTGTAATGCTGCCAGCTCGGTGAGCACGTCAGCGGCCATGCGACCGGTGCCAGCACCGAACTCGAGGACATCGCCACCGCCGAGCCGGGTCAGGACCTCCGCGCACTGGTGAGCCAGTGTGCGCGAGAACAGTGTCGAGGCGAGCGGCGCAGTAATGTAGTCGCCGCCGCTGCCGAAGCGTGCCTGTCCGGCGCTGTAGTAGCCGAGCCCTGGTTCGTAGAGCGCCATGGCCATGTATCGGTCGAAGCGCAGGGTGCCGCCCGCCGCGTCTGCGGCGGCGCGGATGCGCGTGGCCAGCGCGGCGCTATGGCGTCTGGCATCGGCGTCGGGGGTGGGGGCGTCCTGGGGCATGTGGGCTCAGTCCAGTTCGATGCGGCGCATGGGCTGGCCGCTGGCGTCGAACGCGGCCCACAACTCGGCATATGGCCGGCCGAGGGTCGGGTGGGGCTCGTCACCGGCGATGTCGGCAAGTGGGCGCAGAACGAATGCACAGTCGACGATCTCGGAACGCGGCAGCCGCACGCGACCGTCGTCGTAGGCGGTGTCTCCCCAGGTGAGGAGGTCCAGATCGAGGGTGCGGGGGCTTATCCCACCATGGCCGCCACGCTCGCGGCCGTGGGCGTCTTCCAGGGCCTTGAACTCGGCGGTGAGCGTGGCGGGGTCAAGGTGCGTGTCGAAGCCGACGACGAGATTGAGAAAATCGGCGCCGTCGAAGCCTACTGCACCAGTCTCGTAAATCGGTGACACCGTGAGGGGGGCGTAACGCGCTCGCAGCGCCACGAGTGCCGAGCGTACGTTGTACTCGCGCTCGACGTTGCTGCCGATGCTGACATAGACGCGGGTCATGGCCGTGGCGCCTCTCCCCGCTCGATACGCACGCCCACGCCGCGGGTACCCGCAACCGCGCCGGGTTTGGTGAGCGTCAGACGCACGCCGGCGACCGGGAACCGGTCGCGTATACGCGTCGCGAGATGTTCGGCGAGTGCCTCCAGCAGGCGGAAGTCAGCGTCCGCAGCGCACTCGCGCAGGCAGTCTGCGACCTCGGCGTAGCTGATGGCGTCGCTGAGCGCATCGCTGGCGGCGGCCGGTGTGGTGTCCACAGCGAGCGCCACGTCAGCGCGCAGGCGCTGGTCGATGTGTCGCTCCCAGTGCCAGGCGCCGATACGCGCAGTGAGCTCCAGGCCTTCTATGAAGACGGTGTCCATGGTGCGGGTCCTGGCGATGACCGCGTCATGATACCGGCGGCCAGGCGGCGTGACCAATTGCCGCCCCGTGATGGTGCATCGTGTCCGTGGCCGCAGGGGGCTGCAAGAGCGATCTCCACGGCGGTAAAGTCGTGCGTCACTCGAGTGCTGGGATGTCTGGTAGCCGCCATGATCGAAGCCGTTTCCATAATACTCGCCTACCTGTTGGGCTCGCTGTCGTCGGCGATCCTGGTGTGCCGGCTCATGGGACTGCCGGACCCCCGGGGCGAGGGCTCCGGGAATCCGGGCGCCACCAATGTCCTGCGGGTGGGGGGGCGTGTCGCCGGGGCGCTGACCCTGGCCGGTGACTTCCTAAAGGGCACGGTGGCCGTGTGCCTTGCCCTGCTCGTTGGTCTTGCGCCTGCAGCGCTTGGAGCGGTGGGCGTGGCGGCGTTTCTGGGTCACCTCTATCCGGTGTTTTTCGGCTTCAAGGGGGGCAAGGGCGTGGCCACGGGGCTGGGCGTGCTGCTTGGCTGGTCGTGGTCGGTGCTAGTGGTCACGGTGGGGACGTGGTTGCTGGTGGCCGCGGTGACCCGCATCTCGTCGCTGTCCGCGTTGGTGGCATTCCTGTTGGCGCCTGTTTACCTCTGGGGGTTCACGGGCGAGCCGGCACTGGCGGTCGCAATGGCTGTCATGACCGCCGTCACCTATTGGCGACACCGGGGAAATATCCGGCGGTTGCTGGCGGGTGAGGAGGCGCGTATCGGCCAGAAGGAGTGAGTCTCACTCCGAGGGCGGCTGCTGCAGACGGCGCTGTAGCCACCGAAGCACACGGCGAACCCTGGGCGAGGCGAGCTCATGCGCGTGTTCGAAGTCGGCCCAGCGATACTCCTGATGCTCGGGGCGGCCGAGCTCGGGATTGATCCCCATGACGACGCGCTGCTGAGTGGTTTCGGCGACGTAGTAACGCGCTACTTTGCCTTGCGCGTAGGGGCCGGTTTCGAAGTAGTCGAGACCCCAGCGGAAATCCAGCTCGGTGATGCCTGTTTCTTCGGCCACTTCGCGGCGGGCGCCTTCCAGGGGCGTTTCGCCTTTCTCCACCTGCCCCTTGGGAAAGTCCCAGTACTGATAGGCGCGGAGCAGCAGCAGGCGCCATGCGGTGTCGTCGTGGCGTACGACAGCGACTCCGGCGGAGAGCACGCGTACGCGACCGCGCCGCCGGCCGCGGCGACGTCGTGTCGGCTGCCCGTCAGATCCCATGGTATGCAGGGCTCAGTGCGTGCACCGCCTCGACCATGGCCGCCGCGTGTTCCGGTGGGATCTGGGGGTGAATGCCGTGGCCCAGGTTGAAGATGTGTCCGCTTCCCTGGCCGTACTCCGCGAGTACGCGTGCAACCTGTTCGCGGATTACCGTCGGCCGGGCATACAGGATGCTGGGGTCGAGGTTGCCTTGCAGGGCGACGCGTTCGCCCACGCGCCGGCGGGCTTCACCCAGATCGATGGTCCAGTCCAGGCCCAGGGCGTCGGCTCCGCATTCGGCCATTCGCTCGAGCCAGAGGCCGCCGCCTTTGGTGAAGAAGGTCACCGGTACGTGACGGCCTTCGCGTTCCCGCACGAGGCCTTCGATGACCCGCTGCGCGTAGGCCAGGGAAAACTCCCGGTAGGCGTCATGGGCGAGGGCGCCGCCCCAGGTATCGAAGATCATCAGGGCCTGGGCGCCGGCCGCGCTCTGGGCGTTGAGGTAGTCGGTCACTGCGTCGGCGACCTTGGCGAGAAGGCGGTGCAGCGCGGCCGGGTCATCGTAGGCGAGTGCCTTGATATGCCGGAAGTCGCGGCTGCCGGCGCCTTCGACCATGTAGGTGGCGAGCGTCCAGGGGCTGCCGCTGAAGCCGATGAGCGGTACACGACCGGCGAGCTCGCGGCGGATCACGGCAACGGCGTCGGTGACGTAGGCGAGCTCGGTGCCCACGTCCGGTACCGGGAGGGCGTCGATGGCCGTGGCGTCGCGTACCGGGCGTTGGAAACGCGGGCCTTCGCCGGGCTCGAAGTACAGTCCGAGGCCCATGGCGTCGGGCACGGTCAGGATGTCCGAGAAGAGAATGGCGGCGTCCAGCGGGAAGCGCTCCAGCGGTTGGAGCGTCACTTCGCAGGCGAGGTCGGCGTCGCGGCAGAGGTTCATGAAGCTGCCGGCCTGCTCTCGCACGCGCCGGTATTCGGGCAGGTAGCGCCCCGCCTGACGCATCATCCACACCGGAGTGCGGTCCACGGGTTGGCGGGCCAGGGCCCGCAGGAGTCGATCGTTGTCGAGTTCGCTCACGATGGGCGTCCGAGCCGGGAGTGTTTTGGTCGGCAGTGTATCACGGTCGAACGCCGTGGCCGGGACCTTTCCTGTATGCGCGATGTTGTTCCGGATCACAAATGCGATGCACTTCTGATCCGGAACGCTAACACTCGCCCGGCCAGCGGATGGTAACGCGGCGTCGGCCCCAGGCACGGGCCGCTGCGACATCCCTGCCCATGTATATATCGATCTTGCGGTGCCAGCGAGAGGGCATGCGGTCGAGTACGCGATAGGTGCCTGACAGGCCTTCTATACGAACTGCAGTACCGCGGTCGAGTCCCTTGGGAATGAGATCGGGGGAGACAGCGATGATGCGCATGCCGGGCTCGAGACGGTCGCCCCAGGCGCCGAGGTTGGGGCGGTCGTCCGTTTGGCCGGGAGTGGAATTGTAGGCGGTCGCGGTGACCGTCTGGCGGCACGCTGCCTGCTCGTGGCCGTTGGCGGTGGCACAGCCGGCGAGGACCGCGGCCGCTATCAGGACACCGGCGAACCGCGGACGCCGCCAACGGGGGTGGGTCGGGCGCTGGGCGCCCGACGTTGGCTCAAACCCCGAGATAGGCCAGGATACCCTTCGCGGCTTCACGGCCTTCCCACACGGCGGTAACCACCAGGTCGGAGCCGCGGACCATGTCGCCTCCGGCGAAGACGTTGGGGTTGCGGGTCTGGTACGGGTACCGGCCGTCCTTGTCGACGACCACGCGGTCGCGATCGTCGACCTCGATCTTGTTGCTGTCGAACCACTCCGCCGGACTCGGACGGAATCCAAAGGCGATGAGCACCCGATCGGCGGGGATGACTTCCTCGGTGCCGGGGACCGGTTCCGGACGGCGGCGGCCACGGTCGTCGGGCGCGCCGAGCTGGGTTTCGATCACCTTCACGCCTTCGACGCGGCCGTCGCCAACGATCTCCACCGGCTGGCGGTTCCACATGAACTTAACGCCTTCTTCCTTGGCGTTGTAGACCTCGCGCCGGGAGCCGGGCATGTTGGATTCGTCCCGGCGGTAGGCGCAGGTCACGCTCTTCGCGCCCTGGCGCAGGGCGGTGCGGTTACAGTCCATGGCGGTGTCGCCGCCGCCTAATACCACGACTCGCTTGCCGCGCATGTCGACGTAGTCCGAGCGGTCCTGCTCGAAGCCCATGAGGCGGTTGATGTTGGAGACGAGGTAGGGAAGCGCTTCGTAGACGCCGTCCTTGTCCTCGCCGGGGAAGCCGCCGCGCATGAACGTGTAAGTCCCCATGCCGAGGAAGACCGCATCGTATTCGTGCTCGAGCTCCTCGTAGCTGACATCGCGGCCCACCTCGATACCGAGTCGGAATTCGACGCCCATGCCTTCCATGATCTGGCGGCGGGTGGCAATGACGTCCTTCTCCAGCTTGAACGGCGGTATGCCGAAAGTGAGCAGGCCGCCGATCTCCGGGTACTTGTCGTAGACCACGGCGTCGACACCGTTGCGCACCAGGATGTCCGCGGCGCCCAGGCCCGCCGGGCCGGCGCCGATGACGGCGACGCGTTTGCCGGTCTTCACCACACCCGATAGGTCCGGCCGCCAGCCCTGCTTGAACGCCTCGTCGGTGATGTAACGTTCCACAGAGCCGATGGTGACCGCGCCGAAGCCGTCATTGAGGGTGCACGCGCCCTCGCAGAGACGATCCTGGGGGCAGACGCGGCCGCAGACCTCGGGCAGGGAGTTCGTCTTGTGGGATAGCTCCGCCGCCTCGAACAGATTGCCTTCGGCGACGAGTTTCAACCAGTTCGGAATGTAATTGTGAACCGGGCACTTCCATTCGCAGTAGGGGTTGCCGCATTCGACGCAGCGGTCCGCCTGCTGTGAGGCGGTCTCCGAGGTGAAATCCCCGTAGATCTCCTTGAACTCGGCCTTGCGGACAGAGGCTGGCTTCTTGTCCGGGTCCTGGCGGGGGACCTCGACGAACTGAAAGTTGTTACCCATAGTCTGTTTCGTCTCTGGGCGCGTGTGGGCGGGAGGCTGAACCTCGCGCCGGCCCGCGCTCAAGTTGGCGATAGTGCCCCGCTTCTGCGCGAAGCGGAACGCGGAGGTTCGTGGCGGCGGTCGGGGAAGGGGCCACGCACTCGCGAATACGCCGTGAACGCATCCGTGTGGGCTCGTCGGCGGCGTCCCTGCCGCTCATCGTCCGCGATTGCGTGTCCCGGCCCCCGGTGACCGCCTCGGGCCTTGCGCTCAGGCGGCGCGGCGCAGCGTGTCGAGCACCTCGTGGATGTCCGCTGCCTTGGGCTTCACCAGCCAGAACCGGCCCACGTAGTCGCGGAAATTCTCGACGATCTCACGGCCCCATTCCGAACCGGTCTCCTCGACGTATTCCGCGATCATGTCCCGCAGGTAGTGGCGGTGCGCCTCCATGGCCTCCGAGCGGATGCGGTGAATGTCAATGAGCTCGTGGTTGTAGCGATCCACGAAGCGGTTCTCCAGATCCAGCACGAATGCGAAGCCGCCGGTCATGCCGGCGCCGAAGTTGAGGCCGGTATCGCCGAGTACGCAGACGACGCCGCCGGTCATGTATTCGCAACCGTGGTCGCCTACACCTTCCACCACCGCGTGGGCGCCGGAGTTGCGCACGGCGAAGCGCTCGCCCGCGGTGCCCGCCGCGAACAGCCGGCCTCCGGTGGCGCCGTAGAGGCAGGTGTTGCCGATGATCGCGCTTTCCTGGCTCTTGAACGCGCTGCCAGCCGGCGGGTGGACGACGAGCTTGCCGCCGGCCATGCCCTTACCGACGTAGTCGTTGGCGTCCCCGGCGAGGTGCATGTGCAGGCCTCCGGCGTTCCACACGCCGAAGCTCTGGCCGGCGGTGCCGGTGAGTCGCAGCACGATCGGATGATCGGCCATACCGAGCGTGCCGTGGCGCTTGGCGATCTCGCCGGAGAGACGTGCGCCGATGGAGCGGTTGTCGTTTCGCACTGCGTAGTGGAATTCGCCGCCGCGTTTCGCCTCGATGGCCGGGAGAGTGTCGCGGACCATTTCCTCGGCGAGCTCGCCCTTGTCGAAGGGCTCGTTGTGAGGTTCGAGGCAATACTGCGGCTTGTCTTCCGCAACTCCACCGTCGGAGAGTATGGGTGCGAGGTCGAGCCGCGCCTGGCGCGCGGTTTCGGGCTCTCGCTGCTCGAGGAGGTCGAGCCGGCCGATGAGCTCCTGCAGCGAACGAACGCCGAGGCTCGCAAGGCGCTCGCGGACTTCCCTCGCGACAAAGATGAAGTAGTTCGCGATGCGCTCGGGCGTGCCCACGAAGTGTTTCAGGCGCAAGACCTTCTGCTGGGTGGCCACACCCGTGGGGCAGTTGTTCAAGTGGCATATGCGCAGGTACTTGCACCCCATGGCCACCATGGGCGCGGTACCGAAGCCGAAGCTCTCGGCGCCGAGGATGGCGGCCTTGATGACATCGAGGCCGGTCTTCAGGCCGCCGTCGGTCTGCAGCCGGACCTTGTCGCGCAGATCGTTGGCGCGCAGGGTCTGATGCGTTTCGGTAAGGCCGAGCTCCCAGGGTGTGCCCGCGTACTTCACCGACGTGAGCGGGCTCGCGCCGGTGCCGCCATCGTAGCCGGCGATGGTGATGAGGTCGGCATAGGCCTTGGCCACACCCGCTGCGACGGTACCCACGCCGGGTTCGGCGACGAGCTTCACCGAGACCAGCGCCTGCGGGTTGACCTGTTTGAGGTCGAAGATGAGCTGCGCCAGATCCTCGATGGAGTAGATGTCATGGTGCGGCGGCGGTGATATCAACGCGACCCCGGGCTTGGAGTAGCGCAGCCGCGCGATCATGTTGTTGACCTTGTGCCCCGGCAGTTGCCCGCCCTCGCCGGGCTTGGCGCCCTGGGCGACCTTGATCTGCAGGACCTCGGCGTTGACCAGATAGTGTGGGGTTACGCCGAATCGTCCGGAGGCAACCTGCTTGATCTTGGACATGCGCTCGGTGCCGTAGCGCGCCGGGTCCTCGCCGCCTTCGCCGGAGTTGGAGCGGCCACCCAGGCGATTCATGGCGATGGCGAGGGCCTCGTGCGCCTCCGGGGAGAGCGCGCCCAGTGACATTCCGGCGGAGTCGAATCGCTTGAGAATCTCGGTCTCGGATTCGACCTCGTCCAGCGGAATCGCCTCCTGGCCGCCTTTCAGCCGCAGCATGTCGCGGAAAGTGGCCACAGGGCGCTGGTTTACGGTCTCGGAGAACTCTCGGTAGCGCTCGTATTCACCGGTGTAGACGGCCTCCTGGAGGGTGCGTACCACGTCCGGGTTGAAAGCGTGGTACTCGCCGCCGTGGACGAACTTGAGCAGCCCGCCCTGGTCGAGGGGCACACTCGCCCGCCAGGCGCGCTCGTGGAGCGCGCGCTGGTCGCTTTCGAGATCGGCGAAGTTCGCGCCCTGGATGCGGCTCACGCTGCCCGGGAAGCAGCGATCCACGACCTCGTCGGCGAAGCCCACGATCTCGAAGAGCTGGGCGCCGCGGTAGCTGGTGATGGTGGAGATCCCCATTTTGGAGAGGATCTTGTAGAGGCCCTTGTTGACGCCCTTGCGGTAGTTCCGCAGCAGATCGGCGAGCGGTGCGCCCTTGATCTGGCCGCTGTGCACCATGTCCTGAATGACATCGTAGGCCATGTAGGGATACACCGCAGTGGCGCCGTAGCCAATGAGCACCGCGCACTCGTGGGAGTTGCGGGCCGTCCCGGTCTCCACCACCAGGTTGGCGTCGCAACGCAGCCCACGGTGGACCAGGTGATAGTGAACGGCGCCGGTGGCGAGCAGTGCGTGCACCGGAATGCGGTCGTTGCCGAGCTGGCGGTCGGAGAGCACCAGTACGACGTGGCCGTCCCGCACGGCCGCCTCGGCCTCGGCACAAATGCGCTCGAGCGCGGAGGCCAGGTCCCCGCCGATGTCGTGGTTGAGCTCGATGACCGCGTGACGGTATTCCTCGCCGGTCTGCGCGAGCAGAGCCGAGAATTTCTCGTCCGAGAGCACCGGCGAGTCCACGACCAGCCGCCGGGCGTGGGCCTCGGATTCCTCGAAGAGATTCTTCTCGCGACCGAAGCAGGTCTCCAGCGACATCACGATCTGCTCGCGCAGTGGGTCGATGGCCGGGTTGGTGACCTGGGCGAACTGCTGGCGGAAGTTGTCGTAGAGCGCGCGCACCTTCTTCGAGAGCACCGGCATGGGCGTATCGTCGCCCATGGAGCCGACGGCCTCCTGGCCGCCTTCGGCCAGCGTCCGCAGGACCATGTCCCGCTCTTCGAAGGTGACGTTGAACTGCTTCTGGTAGACGGCGAGGCTCTGGCCGGAGAGACCCTGGCGCTCACCGTTGCCGTTAAGTTGCGACTTCAGGTTGCGCGCGTGTTGCTGTAGCCACTTCTTGTAGGGCTTGCGGGACTTCAGGCGCTTGTCGATGTCCTCGGGCAGCAGCAGCTCGCCAGTTTCCGTGTCGGCGGCGAGCATCTCGCCGGGACGCAGGCGGCCCTTGGCGAGAACATCTTCCGGGCTGTAGTCCCAGACGCCGACTTCGGAAGCCAGGGTTATATGGCGGTCATTAGTGACCACCCAGCGCGCCGGGCGCAGGCCGTTGCGGTCGAGGGCACAGGCGGCGTGGCGGCCGTCGGTGAGCACGATGCCGGCCGGCCCGTCCCAGGGCTCGATGTGCTGGGAGTGGTACTCGTAGAACGCGCGCAGGTCGGCGTCCATGGTGTCCACGTTCTGCCATGCCGGCGGCATGAGCAGGCGCAGCGCGCGGAAGATGTCCATGCCCCCGGTGATGAGCACGTCCAGCATGTTGTCGAGGCTGGAGGAGTCGGAGCCTTCCAGGTTGACCAGTGGCTGGATGGCCTCGATGTCCGGCAGCAACGGCGTCTCGAACTTGTAGGCGCGCGCCATCGCCCAGTTGCGGTTGCCCTGGATCGTGTTGATCTCGCCGTTGTGGGCGAGGTACCGGAAGGGCTGCGCGAGACGCCATTGCGGCAGCGTGTTGGTGGAGAAACGCTGGTGGAAGACCACCATGGCGGTTTCCAGGCGCGGGTCTTCCAGATCCCGGTAGAATGTCGGCAGATACGCCGGCATTACCAGGCCTTTGTAGGAGAGCACCCGGCCCGAGAGGCTCGGGACGTAGAAGTCCTCGTCGTCGGCAAGAGCCTTCTCGGCGGCACGACGGGCGAAGAACAGCCGCCGTTCGAACTCCAGCTCGTCAATGCCGTCCGGCGCGTTCACGAACAACTGCTCGATGCGCGGCAGCGTTGCCAGCGCCTGTTCGCCACAGGCGGAGGCGTCCGTGGGGACTTCGCGCCAGCCGGCGGCGGTGAGATCGTGTTCGGCAAGCGCGCTCGTTACGGTGTCGCGGGCGTGCGCGGCCCGTGCGTCGTCCTCGGGAGCGAGGAAAACGCAGCCGGCGGCAAAGCGCTCGGCGAGCTCGATGCCCGCCTCCTGCGCGACTGCGCGCAGGAAACCCTCGGGGAGCTTCATCAACAGGCCACAGCCGTCACCGCTTTTGCCGTCGGCGGCCACCGCGCCACGGTGTGTCAGCCGGGCGAGCGCGCCGATCGCGGTTTCCACCAGCCAGTGGCTGGGCTCTCCATCCATGTGGGCGATCAGCCCGAAACCGCAGTTGTCTTTCTCGAATTCCGGGCGATACAGGGTCGCCTTCGTAAAGTCGTGATAGCTCACGGGAGATTGCCTCTGCGTGTTGGGGACGAGGGGGGACGCCGACCCGGCGTGCCCATGCCTGATTGTGGCGGGCTCGATGGGGGCGTGCCCCGCGTTGTCTCCGCGCCGGCGATTGTGCTTGTGGCGACGCCGGCGCCCGTCCGCGATCATCTCAACTCGAGGATCGCTCTCCCGGGCGGGGAACCTCGGAAAATGTTTTGATCATCAGTGCCTTCCAGCACTTTGTCCGGGCTCCCTGCCCATGCCCGATCTGCGGGCAAATGGCTGGGCATGATAGCCAAGGTCAGCGGGCGAGGTAAAGGGTACAACATCGGGCCAGTGCCCCGGAATGTGAGTCCGCCAGCGCGGTTCCCTCAAGCGAGACGCGTTGGATCGTGGAGGCGTTCGTGCTCGGCGATGGCATAGCGGTCGGTCATGCCGGCGATGTAGTCGGCGACGGCACGGGCGCGGCCGCGTTCGCCTCGTTCCGCTTCGAGCGCCTGTGCGCGGCCATGTGCCTGCGGGGGGAGCAGCCTGGGGTCGTGGAACAGGATCTCGAAGAGCTCGACGACGACGCGTTTGGCCTTCGTCGTCATGCGGTGGACGCGATAGTGGCGGTAGAGATTGTGGAAGAGAAAGTGCTTGAGCCCGCGGTGGGCGTGGGCCATGTCGTCGCTGAAAGCGATGAGCGGGGCGTTGCGGGCGCGCACGGCACTGACGTTCTCCGGTTGCTCGATACTCAGGCGTTCACGGCCGGTTCGTACGAGGTCGTCGACTTGCGCGCTGATAAGCTCGCGAACCGTCTGGTAGATCGTGCGCCGGGGCTCCAGCCGGGGATGCGCGTGCCGGACCTCCGCCAGTAGCTCGCCAACGATCGGTACGTCGACGAGGGCGTCGAGCTCGAGCAGACCAGCGCGCAGGCCGTCATCCACGTCGTGACTGTTGTAGGCGATTTCGTCGGCGAGGTTCGTTAGTTGTGCCTCTAGCGATGGTTGCGTGCCGTCGATGAAACGCTGGCCCAAATTACCGAGGCGGCGGGCATGCCGCGGTGCGCAGCGCTTGAGGATGCCTTCGCGGGTCTCGAAAGTCAGGTTGAGGCCGTCGAATTCCGCGTAGCGCTGTTCCAGCGTGTCCACGACCCGCAGCGATTGCAGGTTGTGCTCGAATCCCCCGTGCTCGCGCAGACAGTCGTTGAGCGCTTCCTGGCCCGCGTGGCCGAATGGGGTGTGGCCGAGGTCGTGAGCGAGGGCCAGGGCCTCGACGAGATCCTCGTTTAGCTGGAGGGCTCGGGCGATCGTGCGAGCGATTTGGGCGACTTCCAGGGAGTGGGTGAGCCGCGTGCGGAAAAGATCGCCCTCGTGGTTCAGGAACACCTGCGTCTTGTATTCGAGGCGCCGGAACGCGCCGGAATGGATGATCCGGTCGCGGTCGCGCTGAAACTCGCTGCGCCACGACGGTGGCGCTTCGGGCACCCGGCGTCCGCGTGTTTCCCGCACGGCCCAGGGGGCGAGGTGCTGCCAGCGAAGATCGTCGACCATAGTGGGGCGCGCCTCCGTCGTCCTCCCATCGTGCTGCGGTAACTTCGGTCAGTCTCCGTGGCGGCGCAATCGCTGCGCGTCCCGCCCGCGGGAATGCGGCTCCGGCGCCTAAGCGGCGTCGAGGTAGTGCGCCAGGGTAGTCTCCAAGCTCGCTTCCGCGAAGTTATCCGTCACCACGGCGTTGCCGATGCCTTCGAGAAGCACCAGGCGTAGCCGCCCTTGTTTTGCCTTCTTGTCGACGGCCATCAGGCTTCGGAAACGTTCCGGTGGGATGGCGGGCGGCCTCGTTGGCAGGCCGGTGGCCTCCAGCAGTCCGCGGATTCTCTCGAACGCAGTTTGCGCCATCCAGCCCTGCCGTACGGACATCCACGCCGCCATGCACATGCCCGCGGCGACGGCCTCACCGTGGAGCCACTCGCTGTAGCCGGTAGCGGTTTCGATCGCGTGGCCGAACGTGTGGCCAAGGTTGAGCAGCGCGCGCTGACCCGATTCGCGTTCGTCGGCGGCGACCACACGGGCCTTGTCGCGGCAGGACTGCTCGATGACATGGGCAAGGGCTTCGGGGTTGCGCGCGAGCACGTCGTCGAGATGACGTTCGAGCCACTGAAAGAACGCGTAGTCCTGAATGACGCCGTACTTCACCACTTCGGCCAGGCCCGCACGAAATTCACGGTCGGGCAGGGTGTCGAGGGTGCGCGTGTCCGCGAGCACGAGCCGTGGTTGGTGGAAGGCGCCGATCATGTTCTTGCCCTGTGGGTGGTTCACGCCGGTCTTCCCGCCCACCGAGGAGTCCACCATCGCCAGCAGCGTCGTGGGTACCTGGATGTAGCTCACGCCGCGCTGATAGGTGGCCGCCGCGAAGCCGGTGATGTCGCCGATCACGCCGCCGCCTAGTGCGATCAGGGTGCAGCTGCGGTCGAAGCGCGCCTCGATCAGGTGGTCGTAGATGCGTTCGAGGGTCGCCACGCTCTTGAAACGCTCACCGTCCGGCAGAGTCAGTGTCTCGACGTGCCGCTCGCCCAGGGCATGGAGGAGCCTGTCCAGGTGGAGTGGGGCGACGGTCTCGTTGGTGACTACCAGGACCTGGTCGCCGGCGAGGTGGCGAGGAAGCAGATCGGAGCTCAGGACGTCCGCACCGATGGCGATGGAGTAGCTCCGTTCTGATAGGTCGACTTGGACGGTCCGGGAGACAGGGTTCTCGGTCACGGCGCGATCTCTTCCAGCTTGCGTAGGATCTCGTCAACGACAGCATCCATGGCGTCGTCGTCGGTGTCCACTGTCAGGTCGGCAGTGGCCTCATACAGGGCTGCACGCTCATCCATGAGGGATCGCAGCCGGCCCTTCGGATCGTCGGTGCGCAGCAGCGGCCGGTCGCTGTCGCGTACCCGGGCGAACTGGGTGTCGAGACTTACTCGCAGGTAGACCACTTGACCGCGACTGCCCAGCAGTCGACGGTTGGATTCGGATACGACAGCACCGCCGCCAGTTGCCAGCACGGTGCCCGGACGTTGCGAGAGCTCGGTGAGCAGTTTCGCTTCCCGCTCGCGAAAGCCCGACTCGCCTTCGACGTCGAAGATCCGCGGGATGTCCACGCCTGTACGCGCCTCGAGCTCGTCGTCGCAGTCGATGAATTCCCGCTCCAGTCGCCGTGCCAGTCGCCGGCCGATCGTGCTCTTGCCGGCGCCCATGGGGCCGATGAGAAAGATGGGTGTGTCTTGCCTGTGCATGGGCGTCAAGGATGTGGGTTGTTAAGGCAGGCTGCAACTGTTGGAGCAACACCGGTTGGTGCTGGCAGCGCTGACGGGGCCCATAACGAAAAAGGGGCGCCATGCGCCCCTTCGTGATCGCGATTGTGTCGTTTCAATTAGCGTAGCGAGAGCGACTCTTCGAGAATCTTCGGCGTGACGAAGATCAGCAGCTCGCGGTTGTTGTCGACGGTGGTGCGCTTGCGGAACAGGTGACCCAGCACGGGCAGTTCACCGAAGAACGGGACCCGTGTGACGTCATTGCGCTTGTTACGCTCATACACGCCGCCGAGCACGACCGTCTCACCGTTGTCCACCAGCACTTGAGTGCCCACCGCCTGGGTGTCAATCGCCGGGCCCGCGTCGGTATCCTCGCCGCGGCTGTCCTTCGACACTTCCAGATCCAGAAGGACGCGGTCGTCCGGCGTAATTTGCGGTGTGACGGTCAGCCCGAGAACGGCCTCCTTGAACTGAACGCTCGTGCCTTGCTCGGAGACCGTCTCGTACGGAATCTCCTCGCCTTGCTTAATGAATGCCTCGCGCTGATTGGCGGTGATCACTTTCGGCGAGGAAATGATTTCCCCTCGGCCTTCGTTCTCCATGGCGGAAAGCTCCAGCTGGAGCAGGTAGCTTCCGATTTTGCCAACCGCCAAGCCCAATTGACCGGCAGCGCCGGCGGCAGGCAGGTCGACGATAAGCCCTTCGTTACCGCTGTCCGCCTCAACCTCGAAGGCGGTGGTGCCGCCAAAGTTGGTATCCCCGGGCTTCGTGCCACCGATGACGATGCCCTGATCGCCAAGTTCGCCCTGGCGGCTATAACCGAACTGTACGCCGAGCTCATTAGTGAAGTTGTCGTCGGCGATGACGACCCGGGACTCGATTAGAACCTGCCTAACCGGGAT
This sequence comes from Arhodomonas sp. AD133, assembly GCF_051195215.1. Taxonomy (NCBI): domain Bacteria; kingdom Pseudomonadati; phylum Pseudomonadota; class Gammaproteobacteria; order Chromatiales; family Ectothiorhodospiraceae; genus Arhodomonas; species Arhodomonas sp. AD133. The sequence continues at coordinate 20,320 of NZ_JBNAZM010000010.1, forward strand.
GTCCAGTGTCGAAACCAGCTCTCTAATGGCCGTCAGGTTGGTGGCCGTATCCTGAACGATCAGCGTGTTCGTACGTTCGTCAATGGAGACGCTGCCCCGGTCGGAGAGGAGTGACTGACTGTTCTCCCCTTCGCCGCCACGAATCAGCTTTGCGAGCGTCGCCGCTTTAGCGTAGCTAACCTCGATGAACTCCGAACGCAGCGGCGCTAGTTGCTTCTGCTGCTGGCGGGCTTCAGCCTCGATGCGCTCACGATTCGCGATCTCCTCTGCTGGCGCGATCCAGAGCACGTTGTTGGTTCGCCGCTTGTCCAGTCCTTTCGCCTGCAGGATGATGTCCAGCGCCTGGTCCCAGGGCACGTCATCCAGGCGCAAGGTAATGTTGCCGCTGACGCTGTCGCTGACCACCATGTTGAGGCCTGTGAAGTCGGCGAGAAGCTGCAGGACCGATCGCACCTCGATGTCCTGGAAGTTGAGAGAGAGCTTCTCTCCTGTATAGCGCTTCTTATCGCGCGCCCTCTTTTGGTCTTCTTCCCTGGAGAAGGGCTTGATTTCTATTGTGAACGACTCGTCAGTTTGGTAGGCGATTTGCTCGAATTCGGTGTTCGTCAGAATGGTTACGCGCGTGCCATCGCCCTTCGAGCGAGTCTCGACAGCTGAAACCGGGGTCGCGAAGTCGGTTACATCGAGACGACGAAGGAGGCGCTCAGGGGCCCGGGCGCCAACGAAGTCAGCTACGACCCGGTCGCCTTCGCGTCGCACGTCCACGGGAATACTCGGGTCGCTGAGATCGGTGGTTATGCGTCCGGCGCCGTTCTCGGTGCGCTCGAAGTCGACCTTCTCGATCGCGGCTCCGCTTGGAGCTTTCCCTGTCTTCCGGGTGCTAGAGCCTGACGTCGACGCGGCGCGAGTGCTGCTCTTGGAGGGCTCTGCCTTCATGCCCGGAGCCGCTAGCAGCACACGGATGTTGTTGCCATCGGCGGACACTTCGTAAGGGACCATTGTGGAGAGCCGGATGACTGCGCGAGTGCGGTCTCCGGCTTCCGCCGTAGCCACGCTCTCGACCGCACCTACGCCTATTTCCATACGGCGCCGCTTCATGCGGTTGCTTACCCCCGAGAAGTCCAGCGCCACCCGCGCAGGTTCCATCGTCTTGAAGCTGCTCGGCGATTCGGCGGGCTCGTCCAGCGTGAATGTTACCTGCACCCGGTTGCCGGAAAGGCTTGCGTAGTCCATTGCCGTGAGGTTGGCCGCCAGACTACCGGCAGCAGGCAGACAACTGAGTGCTACGGTGAGGAGCGCGCGACGAACGTGGGCTGACCACGTTGCGCTCTTGGGATTGCGAGAGGCAGCCGCCTGACTGCGGATCGACCTTGGTCTTGTCATTGTGTTGAGCTCCCCAGAAATCAGTCCTTTAGTGCCAGCTCCGCCTGGCGTTCCTTCCAGCCGCCATTGCCTTGCGGTGTGAGCTCGCGCAACTCGATTGCCGTTGGTGTGATGGCGGTGATTCGCCCGTAGTTCTGTCCCAGGTAATTGCCGGACTGCACGCGATGAATCGTCCCATCGGGCGCTTGTACAAGGCCCCACTCCTGGCCATTTCGACCGATCGTGCCCACATAGGTCAGGGCGTCCAGTGGGAAGGCCTCAAGTGCTTCTTTCGGGCGCGCTCGGTCGGGGCTGGGACCCGAGGCAACCTGTTGGGTATCGGGCTCCGGTTCCGCGAAGGACAGCTGTCGGAACGGATTGCGCAGCGGCTGCTCTGGATAGGTGTAGCTTTCAAAGGGCTGCATTTGTGGGATGGGGTCGACGTTTCCACCCGGGCGCTGTTTCACTTGCGCGATATACTGGCGAAGTTCGCTCATGTCGTCTCCACATCCTGAGAGCATCAGGCTGGCGAACGTGAGCAACGAGACCAGGCGAAGGGCGCGCGCTGGGATTCGCGTCATTGCTCACCCTCCTCGTCGAGATACCAGTAGGTGCGAGCGGTGAGCTCCATCGCCAGGATCGGTCCGTTCTCGGAGTCGTTCCTGTTGGCCTCTATGCCGACGTCATGAAGGGTGACGATTCTGGGAAGATTGGCTACACCACTGACGAACTGGGCGAATTCGTGGTAAGTGCCACGAACCCGGATGCTAACCGGAAGCTCGGCATAGAATTCTTGTTGCACTGGCGACTGTGGCTTGAACAGGTCGAATTCGAGGCCGCTGCTAAGCCCGGTCTGCGAGATGTCCACGAGCAATCTTGCCACTTCGGCCCGGCTGGGAAGCTGTCGGAGCATTTCGCCGAACGATTCGCGCATGGTCGCAAGCTGCTCTTTGTAAACCTCGAGATTGGCAGCGCGTTTCTGCTTGGTTTCGAAGTCCTGTCGAAGGCCCTGCTCTTGGGCCTGTGCCTGCTTCAACTGCTGTTGCTGATCCTGCCAGTCGAAATACCAGCCCGCGCCGACGGCGAGCGCGATAACGACTGCGGCCGCAATCGCCTTGGCGCCTGCCGGCCAGCTACCGGGGTCATTGAAGTCGAGGTTTCGGTAGCGCTCAAAGTTCATCCGGCGCCCTCCGACTCGTCCCCATTCTCAGTGGTGTTCGGCGGGGTCTGCTGAACGGTAAGTGTGAAGTCGCTGACCCGGTGTCCGTTTCGGTCCCGGACTTCTATAACGGTGAGGTCCGGATCCTGAAGCCATGGTGAACCTTCCAGGTTCTCCATGTAGCTGGAAACACGAGCATTTGATTCGGCGACGCCCGTTATCGTGATGTCGTCGCCCTTCTCGCGGAGGGTGCTCAGGTATAGCCCTTGGGGGAGAGTGGCGACGAACTGCTGGAACAGGTGGACGATCTGCGGGCGCCCCTGCTGGAGCTCCTGGATCACGTTCATGCGCGCTATCAGCCGTTCCTTGGTTTCTTCCAGCTCGCGGATCTTGACGATTTGCCGGTCGAGTTTGGCGATCTCCTGGCGCAGCAGATCATTGCGGCGTTCCTGGTAGTCGATACGTCCGGCGAGGTGGGTATGTACGGCGAACCAGATGCCGGCGCCAATCGCGGCGGCGATACCGAGCATGACGTAGAACTCGCGCTCGCGCCGCTTCCTGGCCGCTTCCCGCCATGGCAGCAGATTGATCTTGGTGCTCATATCAGTCGAAGCTCCGCATCGCCAGGCCACAGGCGATCAGCATCGCGGGGGCGTCCTCGTTGAGCTCCTCGGCGCGGACACGCGAGGCAGTCGCCATTTCCGCGCACGGGTTCGCGATGCGTGTCGGTATGCCGGCGGCCTCTTCGATCTCGGCGGCTGCACCCGGGACGTTCGCGCAGCCACCGGCGAGCAGCACGGCATCGACGCCGCTGTGCTGACCGGCGCCGTAGAAGAATTGCAGTGATCGGGCGACCTGCTGCGCCATGGCCTCGCGGAACGGTGCCAGGACTTCGGGTTCGTAGTCATCCGGCAGCCCGCCGCGGCGTTTGGCGCGTCCGGCTTCCTCCCAGCTCATGCCGTAGCGGCGCATGATTTCCTCGGTGAGCTGGCGGCCGCCGAAGACCTGGTCGCGCGTGTAGCCGATGCGGTCGTTCTCAAGAACCGTGAGCGTGGACATCGTCGCGCCGATATCCATCACGGCGATGACCTTGTTATCCCCGTTCCCGCGCTCCGGTGCCATGAGGTCGCAGGCGTGCTCGACGGCGAAGCTCTCGACATCGACAACACGTGGCTTGATGCCGGCCGCCTCGAGCACGTCGACGCGCAACTCCACGTTCTCGCTGCGTGAGGCCACCAGCAGCACGTCGATCTCGTCGCCGCTGCCGTGACGAGCAGGACCCAGGACCTGGAAATCGAGGTTGACTTCGGAAAGCGGGAAGGGGACGTACTGCTCGGCCTGAAGCCCGACTTGGGCTTCGATGTCGCTTTCGCTGAGGCCACCGGACAGGGTCAGGACTCGGCTGATGGCGGACGAACCCGGGACGGCCACCGCGGCTTCGCGCAGCTTGGTGCGCGAGCGCTTGACTGCGCTCTGAAGCGCCTTGGTGACGGCGTCCATGTCGGTGATGTTCTTCTCCACCACCGCGTTCTGCGGTAGGGGTTCCACCGCATAACTTTCGACGCGATAGCGGCCGCCCTGCCGACTCAGCTCCACGACCTTGACAGCGGTCGAGCTGATGTCCACCCCCAGCAGTGGCGTTGCCTTCTTCCTGAAGAGTGCCACGGTTTTTCCTTGTTGATTTATCATTTAGAAGAAGTTTATCCGGGCGTCATTCAACCCCAGGGCACAGGCAAGATCAAGACGTGATCGACTAGCTTGTGAACCAGTGGTCGCTTGCTCGCTTCGGCGACGGGCGTGCCCATGCCGATGGTATACTGCCGGGCCGTTGCTGCGGGCTTGTCCTTACCGCCGATCGACGTGGACTTATGAAACGATTGTTGCGCGCGCTCGTGTACGGCCTCGCATCGCTCGCTGCCCTGGGGTTCGTGGCGGTGCTGGCGCTGGCACTGGGCTACTATCTTCTTGCACCGGGGCTGCCGCCCGTCGAGCGGCTGCGTGAGGTCGATTTCCAGGAGCCGTTGCGCGTGTATACCCGCGACCGCCGGCTTATCGCCGAGTTCGGGAGCCAGCGCCGGATCCCTCTGCACTACGAACAGTTCCCCTCGCGCGTGGTGGACGCCTTTATGGCGGCTGAGGACCAGCGTTTCTTCGAGCACCCCGGGGTCGATTATCAGGGTCTGATGCGCGCGGTGTGGTATCTCGTGCGTACAGGTGAGAAAGGGCCGGGCGGTAGCACCATCACGATGCAGGTGGCAAGGAATTTCTTCCTTTCCCCCGAGCAGACGTACATCCGCAAGGCGCGGGAGATCCTGCTCGCCCTGGAGATAGAGCGATTGCTCTCCAAGGAGGAGATCATGGAGCTCTATCTCAACAAGATCTATCTGGGCGAGGGCGCATACGGTGTCGCTGCGGCGGCGCGCATCTATTACGGACGCAGTCTGGATGAGCTCGATCTGGCGCAGACCGCGATGATCGCCGGGCTGCCGAAGGCACCGTCGGCATGGAATCCGGTGGCCAATCCCGGGCGTGCCGTCGAACGCCGCAACTATGTCCTGCGCCGTATGTTCGAGATGGAGATGATCGACAGCGATACCTATGCGCAGGCGCGGCAAGCACCGATTACCGCCGAGGTTCACCGTGTGCGCCCGGAAGTCGATGCCCCGTACGTGGCGGAGACCGTGCGCCAGCGTCTGGTTGCGCGCTTCGGCAAGGAGGTCGTCTACACGGAGGGGTACCGCGTGTACACCACGATCGACGGTGCGCGGCAGAAGGCCGCCAGGGCGGCGTTGCAGCAGGGACTGCATGCTTACGACGAGCGTCACGGCTGGCGTGGCCCCGTGGATCATCTCGACGTCGGTGACGAGCCGGACGCCAGTGCAATGCTGGCGCGCTTGGGCGACTACGAGCAGGTGAGTGGCCTGATCAATGCGGCAGTCGTGAAGGTCGACGACGAAGGTGCCACCTTGCTATCTGTTGCCCGGGGTGAGCCATGGCGCTTGCCGTTTTCGGCCATGCAATGGGCCAAGCCTTTCCGGACGCGGGACGTCGTGGGGCCGGCGCCGGACAGCCCATCGGACGTGTTGTCCGTCGGCGACATCGTGCGTGTACGTGAGACCCCGGATGGCCCGCGGCTGGCGCAGATTCCGGAGCCTCAGGGGGCGCTGGTGTCGTTGTCGCCGCACGATGGCGCGGTCGAGGCGCTGGTCGGGGGCTACGATTTCGGGTTGTCCAATTTCAATCGCGTCCTGCAGGCCGAGCGCCAGCCCGGGTCTGCATTCAAGCCATTCGTTTATTCGGCAGCCCTGGAGAACGGGTTCACGCCGGCGACGATCGTCAACGACGCGCCGGTGGTCTTTCACGATCCATCACTGGAGGCTACCTGGCGGCCCCAGAACTACAGTCAGCGCTTCTTCGGCCCCACGCGATTGCGCAAGGCACTGATTCATTCACGTAATCTCGTATCGATCCGCGTGCTTCGGCGCGTCGGCGTGCAGCCGACGATCGACCATATCGCCGGCTTCGGATTCCAGCGCGACAGTCTCCCCAGGAATCTATCGCTCTCCCTGGGGACGGCGAGCGTGACACCCATGCAGCTTGCGCGGGGATATTCCGTGTTCGCCAATGGCGGCCACCTCGTGGCGCCCTATCTGATCGAGCGGGTGGAGAATGACCTCGGCGAGGTCATATACGAGCCCGTGCATTACCGTGTGTGTGAACCGACGTGTGACGCCAATGACGATGATGTTGCAGCGGGAGCCGCTGGCCTCGACAGCGGAGGCCTCGATCTGCTGCCCGGAGCGGTGTCGCCGGCGTTGGCGGAAACCGCGAGCGTACTGCCCGCGCCGCGCGTGCTCCCGGCCGACAACGCCTGGTTGATGGGCAGTATGTTGCGTGATGTGGTGCGTCATGGCACCGGTCGAAAGGCCATGCAGCTCGGTCGCAACGATCTCGCCGGGAAGACGGGGACGACCAACGATCAGGTGGATGCCTGGTTCTCGGGCTTCAATGGGGAGCTGGTGACGACTGCATGGGTTGGCTTCGACCGCCTGCAGCCGCTCGGTCGTGCCGAGACGGGAGGGCGAGCCGCGCTGCCCATATGGGTGGATTACATGGACGATGCGCTCGATGGTGTGCCGGAGTCGGTTCCGGATCGGCCGGCCGGGCTCGTGAGTGTGCGTATCGATCGCGAGACAGGGTTGCGGAGCGACGGTGACGGCAACAGCATGGTCGAGACGTTCCGGGCCGGTCACGTCCCTGAGCGAGGGGCGGCGGGTGCGAACGGAACCTACGGTAGTGGTGGGGCCGGTGCTGAAGACGGCGGCACCCTGTTCTGAAGGTGTTCCGGCTTCAGGCCACGAGGGGAGGAGAGGCCATGGCGAAGCGTCAGCAAGCGCGCGACGAGCGCATGCGCGAGCGTCTGATCCAGGAGGCCGCGCGGATCATGGCCGAGCAGGGGGTGCGGGATTTCCAGCTTGCCAAGCGCAAGGCGGCTGACCGTCTCGGCGCGCGGGATACGCGCAACCTGCCCCAGAACCGTGAAATTCAGGCGGCGCTTCGTGATTACCAGCGGTTATTCGGTGGCGCCGCTCAAAAGGAGCGCCTGCGTTCCTTGCGTGAGGCCGCGGTCGAGGCGATGGAGTTCTTCGCGGCGTTTCGTCCGCGGCTGGTGGGGGATGTCCTGGATGGCACCGCGGGTGAGTTCTCGGACGTTCACCTGCACGTCTTCGTGGACACACCTGAAGAAGTCGCGCTGTTTCTCATGGAGCACGATATCCCGTTCGATACGGACGAGCGCCGTTTTCGTTTCGGGGACGAGTACGTGTTTCTGCCGGTCTATCGCTTCGTCGCGGGAGATGCCCGTTTCGACCTGAGTGTTTTCGACTTGCGGGGGCTGCGGCAGCCGCCGCACAGTCGTGTTGATGGCCAGCCCATGACGCGTGCTGCCGTCGATGACGTGCGACGTCTTCTGGCGACACCGGTGGCTGATGAGCTCTAAATGGCCCACGTCGAGCAAGCCCGCCCCCGGATGGGGGCGGGCTTGCCCGCATGGTGTGCGCTCGGGGCGCCGGGCGGCCAGCGTTAACGCCGGCGGTGCAGCGGCACGTAGTCTCGCTTGGGAGCACCGGTGTAGAGCTGCCGGGGGCGTCCGATGCGCTGCTCCGGATCGGCCACCATCTCCATCCACTGCGCCACCCAGCCCGGTGTGCGCCCGAGAGCAAAGAGCACCGTGAAGAACTCCGAAGGGATGCCCAGCGCCCGGTAGATGATGCCCGAATAGAAGTCCACGTTCGGGTAGAGCTTGCGTTCGACGAAATAGTCGTCGGCGAGCGCAATCTCCTCCAGCCGCATGGCCAGCTCGAGTTGCGGGTCGTCGCCCATGCCGAGCTCGTCGAGCACGTCGTGGCACGTCTTGCGGATGATCGTCGCGCGCGGATCGTAGTTCTTGTAAACGCGATGGCCGAAGCCCATCAGGCGGAACGGGTCATCCTTGTCCTTCGCCTTGTCGATATAGGTCGGCACGTTCTTCACGTCGCCGATCTGCTCGAGCATGTTCAGCACGGCTTCGTTCGCGCCGCCGTGCGCCGGCCCCCACAGCGCGGCACAGCCGGAGGCGATCGCTGCGAATGGGTTGGTGCCCGTGCTACCCGCCAGCCGCACGGTGGATGTGCTCGCGTTCTGCTCGTGCTCGGCGTGAAGGATGAGCAGCTGATCGAGGGCGCGTTCGGCGACCGGGTTGATCTCGAACTCTTCCGTGGGGCGCGCGAAGAGCATGTTCAACAGGTTGCCGCAGTAGGACAGCCGGTTCTGCGGGTACACGAACGGCTCGCCCATCATGTGCTTGAATGCCGCCGCCGCTATGGTGGGCATCTTCGCGATGATCCGGTGGGCGCAGAGCATGCGGTTTTCCGGGTCGTTGATATCGATCGTGTCGTGATAGAAGGCCGACAGCGATCCGACCACGCCCGTGAGCATCGCCATGGGATGGGCGTCGTAGTGAAACCCATTGAAGAAGTTCTTGAGGCTCTCGTTCACCATCGTGTGCCGGGTGATCGAGTGCTCGAACGTCTCCAGTTCCGTCTGGCTCGGGAGTTCGCCGTTGAGCAGCAGGTACGACACTTCCAGGAAAGAGCTCTGCTCGGCGAGCTGATCGATGGGGTAACCGCGATACAGAAGAATGCCCTGATCGCCGTCGATAAAGGTGATGTCGCTGCGGCAGCTCGCCGTGGACGTGAAGCCGGGGTCGTAGGTGAAGCATCCCGTATCCCGGTAGAGCGTCTTGATATCGATCACGTCCGGACCATGAGTTCCTTCGCGTACGGGGAACTCCACGGTCTTGCCCGTGCTGTTCTCGGTAATCGTGACGGTCTTATCGGACATGGACAGGTCTCCTGGTTGGTCCGGCGCCATAACGGGTGTGATCCGTGGCGCGGGTGCGCGGCCTCCCGGTTCACGCGCCCTGCGCTTGCAGGCACCGGTGTCCCGATGTGATGACGGTTCGCCCGGAGGGCGCCGACACGACTGGAGCGGCTACTGCGGACCGGCTCGTGGGGCTGTGAGCGTTCGGTCCGTGGCACCGTCAGGACAGGGCCGCGGAGATACTATCAATAAACCCAATAGGCGGGAAGGCTAACCGCTACCTCATGTGATGATCGTGTTGCGGGGCAGCACGAGGAAAGCGCCAAAAGACAAGGCTCAATTACAAAGCGTTGCGCTGGCGGGGAAGGTGCAAGTCCGAGTGCCGCCGGCAAGTGTGTGTCGAGCGGATACAAGAAAGGCGCCTCGTGGCGCCTTTCGTTCGTGACCGTGTGGCTTCGTGAGCCGGTACCCGCCTTACTTGTTCTTCGCGAGCCGGCCGTACCGCTTGCGGAACTGGTCGACGCGACCGCCGCTGGAGAGCACGCGCTGCTTACCGGTGAAGAACGGGTGGCTCTTGCTCGAGACCTCCACCTTGACCAGCGGATACTCCTGGCCGTCCTCCCAGGTAATGGTCTCGCTGGTGCGGACCGTGGAGCGCGTCTTGAAGGCGAAATCCGCAGTGGGGTCCTGGAAGATCACCTCGCGGTACTCGGGATGGATATCCTTTTTCATGCTCTCACCTTGGTTGGCCGCCTGGCATCCGGACTGCGACCCGGAGCCGCGTACGTATGGACACGCAAACATACAGGCGAGGCGCTTTCGGCGCAAGTCGCCAACCCAGGGTCAGTGTGCCGCTGAGTGTGTGAGCGTTGCGCGTGAAGGTGGCCTGACTGCCGCAGCGTTTAGCAGGGAGGGGCGAACCTGCGATGGGGCCCCCATTGGTGGTTCCTGGTGATTGACAAGCGGGGTCAGAGGCAGCTGCCTCTGACCCCGCGTCCGCTCTTACGGGCCACTATTGCCCTGACAATCGGTGGCAGTGAGTCCTTCGGTTCGCTCCCCGACCTTACCGACGGCCTTGAATGACGCGCCACCTTGCGATTCCACGGTGAAGGTGAACGTATCTGTCGCGCAGCCCTTCGTGCGGAACTCGACGGTGGCCGAGCCGCTGGAGTTGGTGCGACGCCCGGTCAGCCAAGTCTTGCTCACGATTTGGGCGTTGTCGCCGTCGGCCTCCGCTGTCGCCGTCAAGGGGTCGTTGGCGACGGGCTGACCCGACTCGTCGAATAGCTGGACGCTGATCGTGAACTCGCTGAATTCATTCACGCCGTTGTTGTCGTCGTCAACGTACGTTCGGCTGATGTTGCCAGCGAGCTGGCCCTGTCCGATAGCTCGGATCGTAATCTCGGCGCGCGCTTCTTCTTCTTCGCCCGCCATGAAGGTGAGCGTGATCGGCTCGCCTCCGGTGATCTGGCCGTCGATGTCCACCTCGACCGTCGTGCACCCGTTGGCTCCTGTTACAACCGGCTGGCCGTTGTTCACCTGCACCTGCGCTCCGCCGGTTGTGGACCAGCCGAGCTCCACACTGTTGACCGGCGCATCGTTTGCGTCGACCAGGCAGAGCGTGACGTCGGTCGTGCTGTTCGGTGCCAGCTCCGTATGCGAGCTTGTCAGGCTCAGGGGGCGCATGCTCGCGTAGAACACCGGGGCTGTCGTTTGGGTGCCATCCGCCTCGGCGACCAGCAGCGCACGCTGATTGAGCCGGGTGATCGGGTAATTGATGGTAGTGGAGGCGGTGCCGGAGTCGTCCGTACCGGCGGGCGAAAACACGTTTCCGTACTGTGGGCGGCCGATGACGTAGGGCAGCGTAGCACCGGTATCCACGCTGGATCCCGACTCGTTGTTGAGGGGGAACGTTGATTCGGTGAACAGCGTCGTCTCGTCCATGACATAGTCGACGGGATAGCCACCGATATAGCTGCGGTTCGTGCCTTCCGGATCCGCGGTAATCACCAGATGGTCGTCCGGCAGCACGCTGTCCGTGACGAAGTCTCCGGAAACGCTCTCGAACGTCGTGCCGCCTTCTTCCGCGTCACCGTCCGCGCCCTGAATTCGGAACGTGCCGGTGCTCTGGGGGTATCCGGTCAACGGCGAATCGATGAGCGTAAAGCGGACCTGCGTTCCCGGCGGCACCGGATTGCCGAACCGGTCTGTCGCAATGACGCTGATGACTCGGGAATAGGTGCCATCCTGGAACGCGTCGTCTTCGCCGAGCGGGAGAACGAACGGCTCGTCGACACCATTGGCGCGGATTGCGTCAATGTATGGCCCCGTCAGGGTGAGGCTCGCGACGTTCCCGTCGGAAATGGCGACGGTGATGGTATCGGTCACCGGGTCCTGTAGACCGTCCTCGACGTTGTTGTCCCGGTCACTCGTCAGCTTGATGTCAATGCGCTCGGGCTGGTTGCCGGCGACGACTTCCACGTTGGCTTCGCCGCGAACGGTGCTCGTGGAAACGTTGGTCCCGGATTCGCCATCGGCGCGGAGACGCGCGTGTGGATTGTCGCTGACGATCTCGGCCAGGAGGTTGTCCTGTTGCGGGTCCTCGACGAGCTGGTCCGCCCCGTCGCGAATCGTGGCGGCGAGAACTCCGGTATCGTCGTGTCCCGAACCGGCCGTATAGACCGGGGCGTCCTCGAGCTGGCCGGTTATGGTTGCGGGCATGCGGTCGCTGGCATCGGAGCCGACCGTGATCGCGAGGTCATCGTAGCTCGTTTCTTCGCTGCCGGGGTGGACCGCGGAAGCGCGGATGGTGACCTTGCCGGTCTGCTCCCAGGCGTGGAATATGACCCGGGCTATGCCGCCGCCCGATTCCTCCGACCAGCTCCAGAAGCCTTGAGGAACCTCCGTGCCGTCCGGCAGCTCCTTCGTTTCGCTCAGGTCCGACGGGTAAATGGCGCCAGTGCTGGTCTGCCCGCCCCGTACCGTGAATTGTACCTCGGTGCCGGATGGAATCGGGTCACCATTCTCAAGGGTGATTTCCGCCCAGACGTTGGTCGTGTGCCGATCCGTGTACGGGTATTGGAATTCACCGGTCTGCACGGGCAGCGTCGTCGTATCGGCGTGCAGCTCGATATTCAGGTCGGCCGGAGACAGCGGATTGCTGTCCTCGCCGCCACCACAGGCGGCGAGCAGCGCGCTGCACGCTATTGCCCCCAGGGAAGAGAAGATGCGCTTGTGTCGCATGTGAGTCCGTCCTTATTGTTCGCGGTTCTGGCGTGGGCACTTCCGTGTCGCCGCCCGTGCCGGGCGGCGTAGACCGCGGCCCTTTGGCCGGTCCCCTCGGGTGGGAGAAAGGCGCCCCTCGCGCGGGAATGTAACCCGACGCTGCAATTGGGACCAAGCCGGCAGACGGAAATGTCGACCGGTTGGCATAATGCCGCTTCGAGAGTTGTTGAGTCACCGACCGGGGAGTCTCCTCATGGCCGCCATCGCCAAGCACGTTCATCTGACCGCCGTGGCTGTCACGCTGTTGCTTTTCCTGCTTCGTGGCGGCTGGATGCTGGCCGGCTCGACGATGTTACAGCGGCGTTGGGTACGAGTCCTTCCGCATGTGGTCGATACCGTGCTCCTGTTGAGCGCTTTGTGGCTGGCGGTGGCCGTATGGCGGTACCCCATGGTGGCGCACGGTTGGATTACGGCGAAGCTGGTGGCGCTTGTCGCGTATATCGTGCTCGGGACCGTCGCTTTGAAGCGTGGACGGACCAGGGGCCAGCGCGCCGCCGCTTTCGTCGCGGCGTTACTGGTGTTCGTCTACATCGCGCACACGGCTGTCACCAAAACGCCCTGGCCATTGTGAGCGAGGCGGCGCGGGCGCGTGAGCCAAGGCGCGCAGCGCTTGCCGTCGAGGCAGTGGTGCCTGCGTGAGGCTTCTGCCGCTAATCGTCGCCGCGGGCGACCGAGACCGTGTCGCCATCACCCTCAGGGTCCGGCTGAAGGCGGAACTCGATGGGCTGGCAGCAGATCTGGCAGTCCTCGACATAATGCTGCGCACCACCCGACCAGTCCACGAGTGTGGTGAACGGTTCGCCGCAGTAGGGGCAATGCACGGTGACTTCCTCGATCAAGCCGCGTCCTCCAGAAAGCAGGCGAGCAGGTCGTTGAGGAAGAGCTGGCCTCGTTCGGTTGGCTGAAGCCGCCCCGGCGTGTCAGCCAGGAGGCCGGTGGCGAGGGCGCGCTGGCGGCCGGCGTCGAAGTCGCTGATCGGCAGGCCCGTGTGCGCTTCGGCGAGAGTCTCGTCCACGCCGGCGGGCAGGCGCATGGCGTTCATCATGAACTCCAGCATGCGGTCGCCGGGTGTGACGAGCCGTGTTTCGGCGACCGTCCCCTCGTTGTGTGTCGCCATGTAGCGGCGTGGGTGGCGCATGCGGCTGTAGCGCACGATTTCCCCGTCAGTGCGTGTCAGTTTGCCGTGGGCGCCGGCCCCGATGGCGAGATAGTCGCCGAAGGTCCAGTAGTTCAGGTTGTGGCGGCATTCGTGTCCCGGGCGACTCCAGGCGGAGATCTCGTAGCGACGATAGCCGCCGGCGCGAAGGCGGGCGTGGACCGCTTCCTGTATGGCGAACGCCGCGTCGTCGTCCGGAATGACCGGCGGCTTTTCGGCAAACGCCGTGCCGGGTTCCAGCGTGAGCTGATAGCAGGACAGGTGCGGGGCGTCCAAAGCAATCAGCGCGTCGGCGTCCGCAAGAGCCTCCACGGTGCTCTGTTCGGGCAGAGCGTACATCAGGTCGAGATTGTGGCTGCTGAGCCCCGCGTCGTTGAGCGCCGATGCTGCGGTTCGGGCCTCATCCGGACCGTGTATGCGGCCCAGCCGGCGGAGCTGGTGCTCGTTCAGGCTTTGCACGCCGAGGGAGATGCGGTTGATGCCGGCCTGCCGCAGTGCCGCGAAGCCGCTGTGCTCGGTGGTTCCCGGGTTCGCTTCCAGCGTGATTTCCGCGTCTTCATTCAGGTTCAGACGCTCGCGCAGGCCCGCCAGCAGACGTGCGATCGCCTCCGGTGGGAAGAGGCTCGGCGTGCCGCCGCCGATGAAAATGGTCTCCACGCGGCGTCCGCTGGCGGCCCGTGCCTCGGCCGTGGCATCTCTGAGCAGTGCCTGAATATAGGCGTCCACCGGCAGCTCGCCGCGCAATGCGTGGGAGTTGAAATCGCAGTACGGGCATTTGCGCACGCACCACGGCAGGTGGACGTAGAGGCCGAGGGGCGGCCTTGCGCTCATGGGTGCAGGTGCTCGCCGAGTCCTTCGCGAAGCGCAGCCAGTGCGCGCGCGCGATGGCTGTGGTGGTTCTTGGTGACGGCATCCAGCTCGGCGGCGGTGGCGCCGAGCTCCGGCACGTAGAACAGCGGATCGTAGCCGAAACCATTGTCCCCCCGGGGCGCCTCCAGGATCCGACCGTTCCAGGTGCCCTGGCAGATGAGTGGGGTCGGGTCGGCGGCGTGACGAAGGAACACGACCACGCAGACGAAACGTGCGTGGCGCTCGGTGTCGTCGAGGTCGCAGAGCTCGTCGAGCAGTCGCTGGTTGTTGGTGGCGTCGTTCGAATCGGGGCCGGCAAAACGTGCCGAGTGGATCCCCGGCGCGCCGTCGAGCCCGGCCACCTCCAGTCCGGAATCGTCGGCAATCGCCGGGAGGCTGGTATGCGCGCAGGCGTTGCGAGCCTTGAGAATCGCATTCTCCACGAAGGTCTGGCCGGTTTCCTCGACGCTTGGCACGAAGTAGAACGACTGGGCCGTGAGCGTTACGTCCAGGGGCGACAGCAGCGCTTCGATTTCCCTGGCCTTGCCTTCGTTGTTGCTGGCGAGTACGAGCTTCATGGCGTGCGGCAAAGCGGTAGCGAGCGTTCCTTCGGGAGGTGTTCGGGAGTCTAGTCGTCCAGCGCTTCGCGCTGAGCGTCGATGAGTGTGCCGATACCCTTTTCGGCGAGTCCCACCATGACGTCCAGCTCGTCGCGGCGAAACGCATGACCTTCGGCGGTGCCCTGGATCTCGATCAGGCCGCCGGCTTCATTCATGACCACGTTCATGTCGGTTTCCGCCTCGGAGTCTTCCGCGTAGTCCAGGTCGAGGACCGGTTCGCCCCGGTAAATGCCCACGGAGACCGCTGCGATCTGTCCGATCAGCGGGTTCCGGCGAACCTGGCCGCTGCAGGCGAGACGGCGCATCGCGTCGGCGAGCGCTACATAGCCGCCGGTGATGCTCGCGGTGCGGGTTCCGCCGTCGGCCTGGATAACGTCACAGTCGATGACCACGCGGCGCTCGCCAAGGGCTTCGAGGTCAATGCCCGCGCGCAACGCCCGGCCGATGAGGCGCTGGATCTCGATCGTGCGCCCCTGCTGACGCCCCCGGGCGGCTTCACGGTCATTGCGGGTGCCGGTGGCGCGCGGCAGCATGCCGTACTCCGCAGTCACCCAGCCCTTGCCGGCACCGCGCAGCCATGGTGGCACTCGCTCTTCCACGGAAGCGGTGCAGAGCACCTGGGTGTCGCCGAATTCCACCAGCACGGACCCTTCCGCGTGCCGGGTAAAATGGCGGGTGAAGCGAACGGATCGGCCTTTGTCCGGGGCGCGGCCGCTGGGTCGCTGCATCGTCGATCTCCGTGGGTCAGATTCGGGTAGCCGCTCAGCCTAACATACGGCCGTCCCCGGCGGTTTTTTCGCATTCGCGTTCCGCGTACCATTCATCGTTCATCATATCGAGGGCCGGACCAATGATTCGCAGCATGACCGCCTTCGCGCGGCGCGATGTCGAGGGCGAGTGGGGTAAGCTCAGCTGGGAGCTGCGCTCGGTCAATCATCGTTACCTGGACGTCCATCCGCGATTGCCGGAGGAGCTGCGCTTTCTCGAAGGGGCGCTGCGTGAACGCGTGGCGGGGCGGGTTGGTCGCGGCAAGCTCGAGTGCACCCTGCGCTATCGCCCGGCGGTGGGCGTCGCGGCGACGCTGCAGCTGAACTGGCCGTATGCGGAGCAGGTGATCGAGGCGTGCACCAGGCTTGGCGAACGCCTGCCGGAATCGGCACCGGTTTCGCCGCTGGAGGTGCTGCGCACCCCGGGGGTCATGGCGGAGACCGATCCGGATCTGCAGCCCGTCGCCGAAGCTGCGCTCGGCCTCCTCGACGAGGCCGTCACCGAGCTGGTGCGCATGAGGGAAGGCGAAGGCGCGCGCCTGGCCGAAATCATTCGCGAGCGGGCACGCGAGGTGGCGCGGCTTACCCGTGAGGTGCGCGAGCGGCGCACGGAGGTCAATAGCGAGGTGCGCGAGCGCCTCCAGAAGCGGCTCGACGAGCTCGACGTTACCGCTGATCCGGGGCGTCTGGAACAGGAGCTCGCCTTTATCGCTCAGCGTCTGGACGTGGATGAAGAGCTCGAGCGGCTGCTCGCTCACGTGGCGGAGGTCGAGAAGACCCTCGATCGTGATGACCCGGTAGGCCGCCGGATCGACTTCCTGATGCAGGAGCTCAACCGGGAGGCGAACACCCTCTCCTCGAAGTCGAACGACGCCCGCACCACTCAGGCGGCGGTCGAGATGAAGGTGCTCATCGAGCAGATGCGCGAGCAGGTGCAGAACATAGAGTAGCCATGGCCGGAACACTGTTCATCATCGCGGCGCCTTCCGGCGCCGGCAAGACGAGCCTGGTGCGCGCGCTGCTCGAGGCCGACGAGAGTGTGGTGGTATCGGTCTCGCACACGACCCGCCCCCGGCGCGAAAGCGAGGAGAGCGGCGTGCACTATCACTTCGTCGATGAGGCGACGTTCCTGCGTCTGGTCGAGGAGGAAGCGTTTCTGGAGCATGCGCAGGTCTTCGGCAACCGTTACGGCACCACGCGGGAGGCGGTGGCCCGCGAGCTCGCCGGCGGTCGTGACGTCATCCTGGAGATCGATTGGCAGGGCGCGCGCCAGGTGCGGGCGCTGATGCCGGAGGCGGTGTCGATATTCATTCTGCCGCCCTCCCGGGAAGAGCTCGAACAGCGGTTGCGTGGCCGCGGCCAGGACAGCGATGGCGTGATCGAGGCGCGGATGCATGCCGCCGAGGACGAGATGGTGCATTATGACGAGTTCGACTATCTCGTGATCAATGCCGATTTCGATCGTGCCCTTGCCGATCTGCGTGCGATCGTGCGTGCGGAGCGCCTGCGGCTGCCACGTCAGCAAAGCCGTTATCGTGATGCCATTGCCGCGTTGCTCGGTTCGCGCGCCTGAGGGCTTTCTCGTCCTCCCTGGAGGGCGCTAGAATCGATTTGTCAAGATATCCAACTGGAGGTGCGCTGCATGGCGCGTGTAACCGTCGAGGACTGCCTCGAACACATCGACAACCGCTTCGAGCTCGTACTCACCGCGACGCGCCGGGCGCGGCATATCGCCCGCGGCAAGCAACCGCTGGTGGAGTGGGAGAACGACAAGCCAACAGTGGTCGCGCTGCGCGAGATAGCCGAGCACCGCGTTACCGCGGAGATGCTGGACGCTCAGGAGGCCGAGGCGGCGGTGGAGTCCGCCGAGGCGGAAATCGAGGTGCCCACCGGGGGTGGTTCGGACGACGCCCAGTCGCCCCTTAGCTGACGGGGATGCCGGCGCATATGGCGAGCAGCGGCGACGTAGTAGTCGAGCCGGGCGCGGTGAGCGTGGATCCTGCCGCGCGGGCGGCGGACCTGTGTACGCTGCTGGAGTCCTATCTGTCGCCGGCGCAGGTGCACCGGGTCTACGAAGCCTACTGCTTCGGCGCCGAGGCACACGAAGGCCAGCGGCGGCTGTCGGGAGAGGCCTACATTACCCACCCGCTGGCCGTCGCCAAGGTGCTGGCGGAGATGCGGCTCGATACCGACAGCATCATCGCCGCGATTCTCCATGATGTCATCGAGGATACACCCACCGCCAAGGCGGAGCTCGCCGAGCGGTTCGGCGAAGACGTCGCCACCCTGGTGGACGGTGTCTCCAAGCTCACCCAGATCGATTTCAAGTCGAAGGCCGAGGCCCAGGCGGAGAACTTCCGCAAGATGGTGCTTGCGATGTCCCAGGACATCCGCGTCATCCTGATCAAGCTCGCCGACCGCCTTCACAACATGCGCACCATATGGGTGATGCCCCCGCACAAGCGCTGGCGTATTGCCAGGGAGACGCTGGAAATCTATGCGCCGATCGCCCAGCGCCTGGGAATCAACACCCTGCGCGTGGAGCTCGACGATCTCGGCTTCGCCGCCTTGTACCCGATGCGCTACCGGGTGCTCAAGGAGAAGGTCCGGCGCCAGCGCGGTAATCGCCGCGAGATTATCTCAAAGGTGCGCCACACCCTGGAGGAGCGTCTCGCCGAGGCGGGAATCGAAGCCCACGTGGTCGGGCGCGAGAAGCATCTCTGGAGCATTTACCAGAAGATGCGCAGCAAGCACGCGAGCTTCCAGGACGTCTTCGATGTGCACGGCATTCGCGTGATCGTCGATCAGGTGGATACGTGCTACCGCGTCCTCGGGGTGCTCCACCAGCTCTACAAGCCGTTGCCCGGGCGCATCAAGGATTACATCGCCATCCCCAAGGCGAACGGTTACCAGAGCCTGCATACCACGCTCCTGGGGCCCCGGCGCATCCGCATCGAGGTTCAGATCCGTACCTCGGAGATGGACAAAGTCGCCGAGGCCGGGATCGCCGCGCACTGGCTCTACAAGGAGGCGGAACAGGCCACCAACGTGGCTCAGGCCCGGGCTCGGGAATGGGTGCGCGGGCTGCTGGAAATGCAGCGCAACGCCGGCAATTCCCTGGAGTTCATCGAAAACGTCAAGATCGATCTCCTGCCCGACGAGATCTATGTGTTCACGCCGTCGGGGGAGATCATGGAGCTGCCACGCGGCGCGACGGTGGTGGACTTCGCCTATGCGGTGCACTCCGACATCGGTGACGCCTGCATTGCCGCGATGGTGGATCACCGCCTGACGCCACTGCGTACGCCGCTTGAGACCGGGCAGACGGTGGAGGTGATCACCGCGCCCGTGGCCCGCCCGAATCCAGCGTGGCTGGACTTCGTGGTGACTGCCAAGGCCCGCACTGCCATTCGTCACAGCCTCAAGCGCCTGCGCGGCGCGGAGGCGGTGAGCCTGGGCCGGCGGCTGGTTGAGCAGGCCCTCCAGGCTTTCGAGCTGACCCTCGAGGAGCTGCCGCAGGAGCGCGTCGACGAGGCGCTCGTCTCGCTGGGCAGTGAAAGCCTCGATGCCGTGTTCGAGGGCGTCGGCCTCGGTGAGCGGATGCCATGGCTCGTGGCTCAGCGGCTTTCCGGCATGGGGGGCGAGCAGGGCGAGGCTGTCACCGATCGTGCTGCCGGGCCGCTGACCGTGCGTGGCACCGAGGGCGCCGTGGTGACCTTCGCACGGTGCTGCCGCCCGATCCCGGGCGACCCCATCGTCGGGTTCGCCAGTGCCGGCCGTGGCGTGGTCATCCATCATCGCGATTGCCACAACATCCGTGACTACCGCAATCATCCCGAGAAGTGGCTCGACGTTCAGTGGGACGAGGCCGTGGCCGGCGAGTTCCCGGTGACCCTCGCCGTCGACGTGGTCAACAAGCGTGGTGTCCTCGCCGGCGTCGCCGCCACTGTCTCGGAGCTCGATTCGAACATCGAGGCGGTGGATCAGGAGGAGAAGGAGGGGATGATCGCCACCATCCGGGTGACACTCGCGGTTCGCGACCGTGTCCACCTCGCCCGGATCATGCGTCGCTTGCGGCGCCTGAACGCGGTGCTGCGTATCGTGCGCCGTAAGGGCTGAGTTTGCAGGCGCCCGGAAGGGCGACGCTATTGCCCCGTCGCGCCGGTTCAGCGCACCTCCGTCGACTTCGTAGTTGTGACTCATCAGCAGGAAGGAAGTCATGTCCCGCGAAATCATTCATTCCGACGACGCCCCGCAGGCCATCGGCCCCTACTCCCAGGCCGTGAAGATCGGTGATTCGGTCTACCTATCGGGGCAGATCCCGCTGGACCCGGAAACAATGACGCTGGTCGAAGGGGGCATCGAAGCGCAGACCCGCCGGGTTTTCGACAATCTGCGCGCGGTGTGCCAGGCGGCGGGGGGCGATCTCGCGGACATCGCCAAGCTCAGCATCTACCTCACCGACCTCGGCAATTTCGCCACGGTCAACGAGCTGATGGCCGAATACTTCGCAGAGCCCTATCCCGCACGCGCGGCTATCGGTGTGGCGGCGCTGCCCAAGGGTGCGGACGTGGAGATGGAGGCGATCCTCA
The DNA here is from genome assembly GCF_051195215.1 of Arhodomonas sp. AD133. Lineage (NCBI taxonomy): Bacteria > Pseudomonadati > Pseudomonadota > Gammaproteobacteria > Chromatiales > Ectothiorhodospiraceae > Arhodomonas > Arhodomonas sp. AD133. The sequence goes on from NZ_JBNAZM010000010.1 coordinate 40,470, forward strand.
GTCTCGCCGGTTGATCGTGGCCACAGTTTTGCCCGCCGGGCGACCGGTCACGGAGCTGCCGCGCGTCGGCGCCCGCCAGGCGGAGCGCCTGGCAAAACTTGGCCTTCGGCAGGTGAGCGATCTTCTGTTCCACCTGCCGTTGCGCTATGAAGACCGAACCCGTGTCGCGCCCCTGGGGGAGCTGCGCCCGGGCGAATCGCGCCTGGTGGAAGGTCGCGTGGAGTACGCGGAAGTCGTGCCGGGGCGCCGTCGACGCCTCGTATGTCGAATTGCCGATGGCACCGGCGCGGTGGAGCTGGTGTTCTTCCACTTCTACCCCAGCCAGGCCAAACGGTTCGCGCGCGGTACGCGGATTCGCGCCTTTGGTGAGGCCCGTAGCGGTCTCGCCATGCTGCAAATGGTGCATCCGGAATGGGAACAGGTCCGCGGCGACGAGCCGGCCCCTGTGGACGAGGGGCTTACCCCCGTGTACCCGACCACCGAGGGGTTGCCGCAGGCGACCCTGCGGCGTCTGGTCGCGCATGCACTGGAGACGTGCGCCGCGAGCGTGCCCGAGTTGCTGCCCGAGTCGCTACGCACCAGTCTCGCACTTCCGGGGTTGCATGAGGCGCTAGCGACCATCCACCGGCCGCCACCGGATGTGGCCGTGCGCGATCTCATCGAAGGGCGTCATCCGGCGGTTCGCCGTCTCGCATTCGAGGAATTGCTGGCTCACCGGCTTAGCCTGCTGCGGCTGCGGCATGAGCATCAGAATGCCATGGCGGCTCCGGCGCTTGCCGGTGACGGGCAGCTACGCGATGCGTTGCTAACGCGCCTGCCTTTCGCACTTACGGGCGCTCAGCAGCGCGTCCTCGGCGAGGTGCTTCGTGACATGGGCGACACGCACGCGATGCTGCGACTGGTGCAGGGGGACGTGGGCTCGGGTAAGACCGTGGTTGCAGCGCTTGCCGCGCTCGCAGCGGTGGAGTGCGGTTGGCAGGCGGCGATCATGGCGCCCACGGAGCTGCTCGCCGAGCAGCATTACCGCGCGTTTCGGGACTGGCTGACAGCACTCGGGGTGGATGTGACCTGGTTGTCCGGCCGGCTTGCGGGTGCCGGCAGGCGCGAAGCACTTCAGCGTCTTGCCGACGGCGACACCGCGGTGGTCGTCGGTACCCATGCCCTGTTCCAGGATGAGGTGGCGTTTCATCGCCTGGGGCTTGCCGTCGTCGACGAACAGCACCGTTTCGGCGTCCACCAGCGCCTGGCGCTACGGGACAAGGGAGCCGGCGGCGAGACGCAGCCGCACCAGCTCATCATGACCGCGACCCCCATCCCGCGCACCCTCGCCATGACCGCGTACGCCGACCTTGACGTGTCGGTCATCGACGAGCTGCCGCCGGGGCGCCAGCCGGTGACGACGGTGGCGATCCCGAACGGCCGCCGGGACGAGATCGTCGAGCGGGTCCGCACAGCCTGTGCCGAGGGCCGCCAGGCGTATTGGGTGTGCACGCTGGTGGAGACGTCCGAAGTGCTGGAGGCGGAGGCCGCGGAGGCCACTGCGGAATACCTTCGTGAGGCGTTGCCCGAGCTCACGATCGGATTGGTCCACGGCCGCGTTGCGGGGGCGGACAAGGAAGCCGTGATGACCGCTTTCGAGCGCGGCGAGGTGGATTTGCTGGTGGCGACGACGGTGATCGAGGTCGGGGTCGATGTCCCCAACGCCTCGCTCATGATTATCGAGAATGCCGAACGGCTCGGCCTCGCTCAGCTCCATCAGCTGCGCGGGCGGGTCGGCCGGGGCACCGCGGCGAGCAGTTGCGTGCTGCTCTATCAGGGGCCGCTGTCCGAGACTGCCCGGGCGCGACTCGGTGTGCTCCGCGAGAGCAACGACGGTTTCCGGATCGCCGAGCGCGACCTTGCCATCCGCGGTCCGGGAGAGTTGCTCGGTACCCGCCAGACCGGTGCCATGCAGTACCGCATCGCCGAGCTTGCCCGCGACGGCGACCTTCTGGACGACGTACGCCGCGAAGCTGCCCGCTTGTACACGGCGGACCGCGAGTGCGCCGATGCCCTCATCCAGCGCTGGGTCGGCGAAGGAGAGCGCTACGCGCAGGCGTGAGGTGACCGGCGAAAAGCGGAAAGCGGCAAGTCGAAAGCTTGGTTAACGCCCTGCCGATCCGCTGCGGGGCTTCTTTCAGCTTTCGCTTTTCACTTGCCGCTTACTGGTACATGTAATGCAAAACGATTCCCACGAACACCACGCCGCCGTACCAGTTGTTGTTCAGGAAGGCGCGGAAGCAGGCGGTGCGCTCGCGCTCGCGAATGAGCCACTGCTGATACGCGAAGAGCATGCTGGCGAGCACGAGGGCGCCGTAGTACACGGTCGACAGACCGGCGGCGATACCAATGCCCGCGAGCACCAGGGTCATGAGGATCTGAAGCAGGGCGATGATCAGCCGGTCCTGGTCGCCGAACAGAATGGCCGTGGACTTGATCCCGATTCGCAGATCATCGTCGCGATCGACCATTGCGTATTCCGTGTCGTAGACCGTTGCCCATAGGACTGCGGCCATGAACACCAGCCAGGTGAGAGGCGGCAGGCTCGCCGTTTGTGCCGCAAAACCCATCGGTATGGCCCAACCGAAAGCCGCTCCGAGGTGTACCTGGGGCAGGTGTGTATGGCGTTTGGCGAACGGGTAGGTCGCTGCGAGCACGACGCCCACCAGTGACAACGCGATGGTCAGGCCATTCATGGTGAGCACGAGCGCGAAGGCGAGCAGGCACAATCCGGTGAACACGGCGAGTGCCTCGTGCTCGGAGATCGCTCCCGTGGCGAGCGGACGGTCGACCGTTCGCTTGACGTGCCCGTCGTAATTGCGGTCCGCGTAGTCGTTGATCACGCAGCCGGCAGCCCGCATGACCAGGACTCCCACCACGAAAACGGCCAGCACCGCCGGTCGCGGCGGGCCCTCGGCGGCAAGCCAGAGCGCCCAGAGCATGGGCCATAGCAGCAGGAAATTACCGATGGGCCGGTCCAGTCGCGCCAGCCGGGCATAGGCCCAGAGTCGATTGCCGAAGCTGCGGGCGGTCATCTCCATGGCGACATCCACTCGAGCAGGGCGGGCAGGAAAACCTCAGTGACCAGAAGCGAACGCTGCCCGGCGTGAAAGACCGAGCGCCGAGCCCAGCGTGGATGGCCGTTGCAGTGCCTGGTGGCCGCGGCGAACAGCCGGTCCGCCGGGGTCAGCGCCGTGACCTCTATGGGGCCGCGTTCCAGAGGGGAGCGGCCGAAGAGAATGCTGGCCAGCGGCGCGCCACCGAGGGCGCGCAGCCGCCGCAATCGCCCGCGGAGCGTGGGCGCGGGCACTATGGTCCGCGCGTAGATCCACGGTGTTGCGCCATCGCACAGCAGTACTTCCCGCATCCAGACCCGGCGTTGCGGACGCAATCCCAGGTGAACCGCCTCATCCCGCCACGGCCTCTCCCAGCGCTCGCCGAGCACGGCGACGCGGAAGCGCTCGTGGCAATGCCGGCGCATCCGCTCGGTGAGCGAGCCAGGGGCGGTGATCCAGGCGCGCAGGGTTGGTGGTGGCGGCGCGCCGGTGGGGGCCCCTGCCGGGCGCCAGTTGCGAGCGCCCAGGCCGCCGATTCCACGCATTCGCTCGGGACTATGGCACATTCGTCGACGATCGTTTGGTCACGCGTTCCATGGGCTGTAGTCGGTCGTTGTCCCGGGTGTTGGTCGCGCCGCCGGCAGTGGCTTGCGGCGGTGCCGATGCCGTTGGGCACGCAATCCGGCGGCCCGGTGTCATCGGGTGCCGGACACTCCGGGTCGGCAAAAGCGGCATTTTCGCACGGCCCCGCCGTGGCGGCCATACGAGGCTCCGTCACCGCGGTGGTTTCGGTCGCGCCCTCGGTCCCTGGGAACGGGGTGTCTTTGCAAGCGCATAGATGTCCACCCGGGCAATGCCGGCCCGCCGAAGCTTCGTGGCGATCGCCGCCGCTGTGGCACCGGTTGTCACCACATCGTCCACCAGCGCCACGTGATCCGGCAGCACGGCAGTCTCGACATGAAATGCGTCGCGTACGTTGCGGCGACGCTCGGCAATACCGTGGCCACGTTGGTGAGGGCCTGCCGTTCGTCTCGACAGGCTTCGATGTCGAATCGTGCCGGGCAGCCGCCGGGCGATCTCGGTGGCCTGATTGAAACCACGTGCGCGAAGCCGGCGTGGATGCAGGGGAACCGGCAGCAGTACCGGTGCAAGCGGTACGCCGGAGGCACGCAGATGCTGGGCGAGCAGGTCGGCGAGTACGCGGCCGGCAGCCAGATCGCCCTCGAGCTTGAAACCACGAATGAGCGCGGCCACGGGGTCCGTGTATGCAAAAGGGGCCACGAGCTGCTGCCACGGCGGTGGCTGACGCAGGCAGCGGCCGCACAGCCTTGGTGCCGTATCGCTGATGGATTCGCCGCACATCGTGCAGGCGTGGCCAAGCCAGGGCAGCGCTTCGCGGCAGTTTTCGCAGATTTCCGGAGTGGCGTCCGGTGATTCGCCGCAGAGCCGGCAAGGCGGCGCAAGCAAGCGGTGCAGGTTGCGTTCGAGCCACTCGTAAACCCGTAATCTCAATCTTTGGTTGACAGCCATCCGTGGCTCCCTACGATAACGCCTGACCCGCACGTTTCGTCACAAGGGGAGAGTCATGTCCAGTACCGAGGCCGCCGCGTCGACCTGGGGCCGTGAAGCGGTGGAAGCGCTCTTCGAGCTACCCTTCGCCGACCTGCTCTATCGTGCACACACCATTCACCGCGAGCACTTCGATGCCAACGAGGTCCAGGTAAGCACCCTGCTCAGCATCAAGACGGGTGGCTGCCCCGAGGACTGCAGCTACTGTCCGCAGAGCGTTCACTACGATACCGGACTGGAACGCGAGAAGCTCCTCGACGAAGACGCTGTAGTGACCGCGGCGCGCCGCGCCAAGGCCGCCGGCGCTACGCGGTTCTGCATGGGAGCCGCCTGGAGGCGGCCCACCGACCGTAATGTGGACAAAGTCGCGCGCCTCGTTCAGGCGGTCAAGGATGAGGGCATGGAGACCTGTGTGACACTCGGCATGCTCGAAGCACACCAGGCGGAGCGCCTGCGCGAAGCGGGACTGGACTATTACAACCACAATGTGGACACCTCGCCGGACTACTATCCGGAAGTGATCACCACGCGCACCTTCCAGGATCGACTGGATACGCTCGCCAACGTGCGCAGCGCCGGCGTGAAGGTCTGTTGCGGCGGTATTATCGGTATGGGCGAGTCGCGGGCGGACCGGGCCGCCATGCTCGCCGAGCTCGCCAATCTGCCCGAGCCGCCCGAAAGCGTGCCGATCAATCAACTCGTGCAGGTGCCCGGTACCCCCTTTCACGGACTCGATCCGGTGGATCCTCTGGAATTCGTGCGCAGCATCGCGGTGTCGCGCATTCTCATGCCGCGCTCGCGTGTACGTCTGTCCGCCGGGCGTGAAGAGATGAGCGACGAGACACAGGCGCTGTGCTTCTTCGCCGGCGCCAACAGCATTTTCTACGGTGACCGTCTGCTCACCACCGACAACCCGGCGAGCGAGGCGGACCGCACACTGTTCGCGCGGCTCGGCCTGCGCTTCTGCGTTGCCGAAGAGCCGGGCGAGGCATGCTCGACCTGAATGCCGAGCTCGCCGCGCGCGAGCGCTCCGGCCTGCGCCGCCGCCAGCGGGTTCTGGCCCCGGCCGGACCGGCTCGGGTGCGTGACGAGCACGGCCGGGTGCTGCGGGTGTTCTGCAGTAACGACTATCTGGGGCTCGCCGGCGACCCGCGCCCCGCGGAGGCGATGGCCCGGGCGGGCAAGCACGGAGCCGGCGCGGGGGCGGCGCACCTGCTCGGCGGCCACCGGCCGGAGCATGCCGAGCTCGAGGCGGCGTGCGCGCGGCTTGCCGGCCGCGATCGGGCGCTCGTGTTCGCAAGCGGCTATGCCGCCAACGTGGCGGTGATCGACGCGCTGACCAGGCGTGGCGATCACGTCCTTCAGGACCGGCTCAACCATGCGTCGCTGATCGACGGGGCGCGCCTCGCCGGGGCGCGCCTGCGCCGCTATCGCCACGGCGACGTCGACCATCTCGCCCGATGCCTTGCACGCGTGCCCGGTGACCGGACGCTGGTAGTGACCGACGGCGTGTTCAGTATGGACGGCGACGTCGCGCCGTTGGCCGCACTCGCCGAGCGCACCGCTGCCCACCGCGCATGGCTCATGGTTGACGATGCCCACGGTTTCGGCGTGCTTGGCGCGGGGGGCGGAGGCAGCGTGGCTGCGGCTGCCCTCGGTGTGGATGCTGTTCCCGTGCTCGTCGGCACGCTGGGCAAGGCGTTCGGCGTCGGCGGTGCTTTCGTCGCCGGCGACGAGGCGTTGATCGAGTTTCTCGTCCAGGCGGCGCGGCCGTGGGTGTATTCCACTGCAATGCCCCCGCCGATGGCCGCGGCTGCGACCGAGGCCGTCGCCATCGCCGAGCGTGAGAGCTGGCGACGGGATCACCTGCAGGCTCTGGTGCGCCGGTTCCGTGCCGGGGCTGGGGCGTTGGGGCTGTCATTGATGCCATCGGAGACGCCCATTCAGCCGCTGGTCATCGGCGACAGCACCGCCGCGCTCGCCGCGAGCGACGCCCTCGAACGTGCGGGTTTTCTGGTCAGCGCCGTGCGCCCGCCGACGGTGCCCCGCGGCAGCGCGCGGCTACGGGTGACGTTGTCGGCGGCGCACGAACCCGGGGACGTGGATGCTCTGCTCGCCGCGCTCGCCGACCTTCCTCTGCCGGAACAGGGCCAATGAGTGGCGAGGCCGTGCGATTCGAGGGTACGGGGTCGCTACTCGTGGTCGTGCACGGTTGGGCGATGGCGCCGGAGGCCTTCGGGGCATGGCGTGAGCGGTTGACTGCGCGGTATCGTGTCGCCTGGGTGACGCTCCCCGGGCATGGGCAGCGGCCCGACACATCCTGGACGCCGGAATCGGCCGCCGATGAAGTGGTCGCGGCACTGCCGGCGCCCGCCGTGTGGCTCGGCTGGTCCCTGGGCGCCCAGATCGCGCTCGCCGCAGCGCAACGCCATCCCGCAGCGGTTCGTGGGCTGTTGCCGGTCGCAGCGACACCCAGTTTCGTCACACGTAGCGACTGGCCGTGCGCCGTGCGTGCGCCGGTACTGCGGCGCATGCGCCGCCGCCTTGCCGAAGCGCCGGCGGCCGTGGCCGAGGCATTCGCCCGCGAGGTGGCCGAGGGGCCCGCTCCGGCTGCCGGGGGCGGCGTCCACGCTCTGGACGACGGCCTGCGATGGCTGGGCGAGCGGGACTGGCGTCCGGTCCTGCAGACGATCGATGTGCCTGCACGCTGGGTGATCGGCAGTGCCGATCCGCTGGTACCTGCCGCCGCCAGCCGCGCCGCGGCGGAAGCCATGCCCGGCGGTGCGTGCCTGGAGCTCGCCGGTGCGGGCCATATGCCGTTCATCCATCACCCTGCCATCGTCGAAGACGCCCTGGCGGAGCTCTTTGCGGAGGATTCATGAGCGAGGCGGATTCCCAGCCCGATAGCGCCGCAGCTCGGCGCGCATTTCAGCGGGCCGCCGCCACCTATGACGACGTGGCCGTTCTGCAGCGTGAGGTCGGTGAGCGCCTGATCGAGCGTTTCGAGCTCATCCGCCTGCAGCCCGAGGCAATATTAGATATTGGTGCGGGCACCGGCCGTACCACCCGTCGATTGATGGATCGCTATCGCCGGGCGCGTTTCAGCGCTCTCGATCCGGCACCCGCGATGCTCGCCACCGCCCGGCGCCGTGCACCCAGATTCCGCCGATTGCGCTGCGTTGCCGGTGTCGCTGAGGCGCTTCCCTTCGCGGACGATAGCTTCGATGCCGTGTTCTCCAACCTGGCGTACCAGTGGGTCAATGATCTGCCGTCGGCCTTCGCCGAGGTGCAGCGCGTGCTGCGACCGGGAGGTGTGTTCATGTTCTCGAGCCTGGGGCCGGATACCCTCACCGAGCTGCGCGAGGCCTGGGCCCGTGCAGACGAACGCACCCATGTGAACCGCTTTGTGGACATGCACGACGTCGGCGACGCGCTGGCGCGGGCACGGCTCGCCGAGCCGGTCATGGATATGGAGTATTTCACGCTGACCTATCCGGACGTGCGCGCGCTCATGCGCGACCTCAAAGCGTTGGGCGCCCACAACGTCACCCGTGGCCGGGCACGGACGTTGACGCCCCCCGGGCGCCTGCGTGCCATGACGAACGCCTATGAGCGTCACCGCGATGCCGATGGCCGTCTGCCGGCGACCTGGGAGGTCGTCTACGGCCACGCGTGGGGGACGGGCAATGTCTTCCGCCCCGGTGAGCGGGCCCTCCCGAAGGCCCATCCGGTGGAGTGATCATGCGCGGGCTGTTCATCACCGGTACCGACACAGAGGTCGGGAAGACGCGTATCGCGGCTGCCATGCTGCGCCGGGCGGCGCAGGCGGGTATGAGCACGGTCGCGATGAAACCGGTGGCCGCGGGCTGCGACCACACGCCCCACGGCTGGCGCAACGCCGACGCGCTCGCGCTGCAGTCGGCCGCCACCGTCACGCTGGATTACGCTACCGTGAATCCCGTCGCGCTGCCCGAGCCGGTCGCCCCGCACCTTGCCGCCCGCGAGGCGGGGCGAGTGCTTTCGCTCGAGGCACTCGTCGCCGCCTACCGGGACCTGCCGCAGGCCGACCTGGCAGTGGTCGAGGGCGCCGGCGGCTGGCGCGTGCCGCTTGGCGATGGCACGACGCTGGCCACCCTGGCGAAGGCCCTGGGGCTCGAAGTCGTGCTGGTCGTCGGGTTGCGTCTGGGGTGTCTCAACCACGCGCAGCTCACGGCCGAGGCGATTCGCGCCGACGGTTGCAGCCTCGCGGGGTGGGTGGCTAACTGTGCTGGTCGGCCGCCGAAACGTGCCGATGCACAGGTCGCGACGCTCCGCGAGGTGCTTCCGGCGCCGTGTCTCGGTGTGGTTCCGCGTTTGAGCGATGCGAGCGCCGACGCTGTGTCGGCCCATCTCACGCTGCCATGACCGCGTTTGTGCAGGCACTCGCGAAGCCGGCACTTGCCCGGTGTCGGTGCGCCAAACAAAATGGCATTCCAGTACTAACCTTTTCGAAAGTATTGCCAGGTCTCAGTGGCCGTGTGCGCCGCTGTGGCAAGGCGCGAGGAGCGTGGTGTCAAGTCTACATGAGCGACGAGCAACGCTGTCCACAGCGGTGCACACGGCCACCCGTAGGGCGTCACTGCGCGGCGCCTCGGCGGCGTTGCGCTCGCTTGACGTGAGCCCCGCCACGCCGGCACTCCCGCGCCTTGCCGAAACACCGCGCAGTGGCGCTGAGACCTGGCAATACTTTCGAAAAGGTTAGTAAGCGGTTTGCGCAGCGACGTGTTTTTTCTAGAATACAGGCCGGCTTCGAGCTCGCCTGCCCGGCCCGCCCTCGGGTACGCCCGCAGAGGTGCTCGTGATGGTCGCCACGCGTCCCGACAACGATGAGGTCGAGTTTCAGTTCGTTCTTCGGCCCCGATTCGGGGGGCGCTGGCGGGAGACGGTTCGCATCTTCACGCTGATCGCCACGGTCACGTTGGCGGTCGCGTTTGGTTTCGCCGCGCTGGGATTCTGGCCCATCCTTCCGTTCGCGGGACTCGAACTGGCAGCGTTGGGTGGCGGACTTTACGCCTCTGGGCGGCGGGCGCTCGATGTGGAAGTCGTGACGGTAGGCGCCTACTGGGTGCGTATCGAGAAAGGGCGGGGGCGGCCTCAGCAAAGCTGGTGTTTCGAGCGTCTTTTCAGCGAGGTTCGACTCGCCGGCCCGGAATACCAGTTGCACCCGCAGCGCCTGGCGATACGCTGTCGCGACGCGCAGGTGGAGCTCGGCAGCTTCCTGGTCGAGGAGGAGCGCGCGGCGCTGGCCCGGGAGCTGCGTCGCTGCATTGGCCCGGTGGCGGGCGACGGTGAACGTCCCGTTGCCTGATGCCAGTCCGATCGGCGACCGGTTTCAATCCATTGGGGAGAAAACGTGGGATGATTCGGAACAAGAGCAAGGCCGTCATCGGCTGGATTCTGGCCGCGGGGCTGCTTGCCGCAGCCGCGCCGGCCTCCGCGGATCTGGCCTTGAATATGCCCCGGGGCGTCACCGAGACCAGCCGCGAGGTCTACGGTCTCCACATGATCATCTTCTGGATCACGGTGGTCATCGGCATCGGCGTGTTCGGTGCGATCTTTTACTCCATCTTCAAACACCGGAAGTCGAAAGGGGCAGTGCCGGCTCAGTTCCACCACAACACCACCATCGAGGTGGTGTGGACGGTCATTCCCCTGGCGATTCTCATCGCCATGGCCGTGCCTGCCACACAGGCGCTGATCAAGATGGAAGACACCGGCGATGCCGAGATGACCATCAAGGTGACCGGCTACCAGTGGAAGTGGGGCTATGAATACATGGACGAGGGCGTGCAATTCTTCAGCACCCTCGATCGCGCCAGTGATCAGGCTCGCCGCAAGGACTCCGGCATCGATCCGGCCTCCGTGGAGAACTACCTCCTCGAGGTCGACAACCGTCTGGTGGTGCCCACCAACACCAAGATCCGCTTCATGATCACTTCCGCCGACGTCATTCACTCCTGGTGGGTGCCGGCGCTCGGCTGGAAGAAGGACGCCATCCCCGGCTACATCAACCAGACCTGGACCCGCATCGACGAGCCCGGCGTGTATCGTGGCCAGTGCGCGGAGCTTTGCGGTCGCGATCACGCCTTCATGCCGGTGGTCATCGAGGCCAAGCGGCCGGAGGAGTTCCAGCAGTGGCTGGCCGAACAGAAGGAAGGCGAGGAGTCGAGCGAGCAAGCCGCCCGCTCCGACTTCGGCGACGACCGGGTCGCCGCACGCTAAGGATTCATCTCTAGGAGGACCCTCCCATGAGTGCGACGACACACGACGCGGCGCATGGCCATCACGAGGAGCAGAGCTTTTTCCAGCGCTGGTTCCTCAGCACCAACCACAAGGACATCGGCACCCTGTACATGCTGTGGTCGCTGCTCGCCTTCTTCATCGGCGGCGCCATGGCCATGATCATCCGGGTCGAGCTCTTCCAGCCGGGCATCCAGGTGGTCGACCCCTACTTCTTCAACCAGATGACCACCATGCACGCGCTGGTGATGATCTTCGGCGCGGTCATGCCGGCTTTCGTGGGGCTCGCCAACTGGATGATCCCCCTGATGGTGGGCGCGCCGGACATGGCGCTGCCGCGCATGAACAACCTGAGCTTCTGGCTGCTGCCGTTCGCTTTCCTCATCCTGCTGTCGACGCTGTTCATGCCCGGCGGCGCGCCGGCCGGCGGCTGGACCATGTATCCGCCGCTGGTGCTGCAGACCGGCCAGGCGTTTCCGTTTCTGATCTTCGCCATCCATATCATGGGCATCAGCTCCATCATGGGGGCAATCAATGTCATCGCCACCGTGCTCAACATGCGCGCGCCGGGCATGACGCTGATGAAGATGCCGCTGTTCGTGTGGACCTGGCTGATCACCGCGTTCCTGCTGATCGCCGTTATGCCGGTGCTCGCCGGTGCAATCACCATGCTGCTCACCGACCAGTACTTCGGCACGACCTTCTTCACCGCCTCCGGTGGCGGCGATCCGGTGCTCTACCAGCATATCTTCTGGTTTTTCGGGCACCCGGAGGTCTACATCATGATCCTGCCGGCGTTCGGTATCGTCTCGCAGATCGTGCCGACCTTCGCGCGCAAGCCGCTGTTCGGCTACGCGTCGATGGTCTACGCCACTGCTTCCATCGCCTTCCTGTCGTTCATCGTCTGGGCGCACCACATGTTCACGGTGGGCATGCCGTTGTCCGGTGAGCTGTTCTTCATGTACGCCACGATGCTGATCGCGGTGCCCACCGGTGTGAAGGTGTTCAACTGGGTGGCCACCATGTGGCGCGGCGCAATGACCTTCGAGACGCCGATGCTGTTCGCCATCGGCTTCATCATCCTGTTCACCATCGGTGGCTTCTCCGGGCTGATGCTCGCGATCGCGCCGGCGGACTTCCAGTATCACGACACCTACTTCGTGGTGGCGCACTTCCACTACGTACTCGTAACCGGCGCCGTGTTCTCCATCATTGCGGCCGTCTACTTCTGGCTGCCGAAGTGGACCGGCGTGATGTACAGCGAACGTCTCGGCAAATGGCACTTCTGGCTGTCGACGATTTTCGTCAACGTGCTGTTCTTCCCGCAGCACTTCCTCGGGCTAGCGGGTATGCCCCGGCGTATTCCCGACTATTCCGTGCAGTTCGCCGACTGGAATATGGTCTCGAGCATCGGCGGTTTCGGCTTCGGTCTGTCTCAGCTGCTGCTCGCCTACATTGTGATTCAGTGCATGCGTGGCAGCGGCGAAAAGGCCACGGATCAGGTCTGGGAAGGTGCCGAGGGTCTCGAGTGGGAAGTGCCCTCGCCGGCGCCGCACCACACCTTCGATACGCCGCCGGATGTCCGGTAAGGCAGGCGACCCGATATCGGGTCGCCTCGTCCCGAGGGGACGCGCATGAGCGACAAGACAACGCAACGCAATCGCTCCCGTGGCGTGCGCCGCACGGCCATCGTGATGGCGCTGATCGCCCTGGCGTTCTACGCCGGCGTTTTTTTCACCCATCTTTGAGCGCCCGGAGAGCGGCTTAACGGAAACGGCCGTTAAAGAGGACGAATTACATGGCTCAAGCACACGGCGGCGGCTACTACGTTCCGCACCACAGCTACTGGCCCCTGGTGACCAGCATCGGGCTGTTCAGCACCGGGCTGGGCGCCGGTGGGTATCTCCAGGGGCTCGGCTGGGGGCCTTACCTCCTGGGCCTCGGCCTGGCGATCATCATCGGCGTGTTCTTCGGCTGGTTCGGCAGCGTGATCCGGGAAGGGCGCGCCGGGCTCTACAATGACCAGGTCGATATATCGTTCCGCTGGGGCATGATCTGGTTCATATTCTCCGAGGTCATGTTCTTCGGGGCCTTCTTCGGCGCGCTGTTCTATGCACGAATGCTCTCCATTCCGTGGCTGAGCGGCGACGACCCGGCCACGAGCAAGTTCCTGTGGGACGCCGTTTCGCTGAACTGGCCGACCGCCGGCCCCGGACTCACCGACCTAGAGTTCGAGCCCATGGGCGCGTGGCCGCTGCCCACGATCAACACCATGCTGCTGCTCGCTTCCGGCGTGACCGTCACGATCGCCCATCACGCCCTGAAGGACCGGGAGCGTGCCAAGCTGGTGCTGTTCATGTGGGCGACCATCGCCCTCGGTACCGTATTCCTGTTTCTGCAGGGCTTCGAGTATTACGAGGCGTGGGCGCACATGAACCTGAAGCTGTCCACGGGCATATACGGCTCCACGTTCTTCATGCTCACCGGGTTTCACGGCCTGCACGTGCTCATGGGCACGATCATGCTCATCGTGATTACCCTGCGCTGCATGAGCGGCCATTTCTCACCGGAGCACCACTTCGGTTATGAGGGCGTGGTGTGGTACTGGCACTTCGTGGACGTGGTTTGGCTCGGCCTGTATATCTTCGTCTACATCATCTAGGTAATGACCGTGCGGGGGCGGTATGCCGCCCCCGCACAGTCACGACAGCGGACTCGGGTTGGGCTGGAGCACGCCGGTGAACAGCCCGAGGAGGATGAGCGCGAACAGCACCACTGACAGGCCGATGCGCACGGTGAGTGCGTTCATGGTGCGTCGGGTTCGGCTACGGTCGTGGACCAGGAACACCAGCCCGGAGCCCAGGCTGACGAGGATGGCGAGCAGCGCCAGCACGATTCCTCCCTTGATCAGGATTTCCATCGTCATCTCCGGTTTGCGTGGTTGCGCCATTGTACGCCACGCGTGTCCGGGGGCCCGGTAAGGCGGATATGCGAGTGGGTGCTCTCGAGTTCCGGCCGACGCTTTGGCCGTCGCTGGCAGTGATCGTTCTGCTTCCAGTGCTGGTTGGGCTGGGTATCTGGCAGCTTGAGCGCGCCGACGACAAGCAGGCGATCCTCGACGCTCGCGCTGCGGCGAACCAGGCGCCGGCGCTCGCGCTCAACGATCGCATGCCGTCGATGAAGGTGGCCATGCATCGCCGGGCGAGCGTGCACGGCCACTTCGACAACGAACGGCAGTTCCTGCTCGACAATCAGGTGAGCAACGGCGTTGCCGGCTATCGTATCCTCACGCCGCTGCGTCTCGCCGGTAGTGATCGCGCGATTCTCGTGGACCGTGGCTGGGTCCCTGCACCGGCGCGCCGCGATCGTCTGCCCGATATCGATGTCGGCGGCGGTGAGCGGCGGTTGACCGGCCGAATCGACGATGGTCCTTCCGTGGGGTTACGCCTCGGTGCCGCTTATGTTGGCGACGGCGGCTGGCCGCGGCGGATTCAGTATCTGGATTATCAGGCTATGGGGAATGCTCTGCCTTATGAGCTCGCGCCCTACTTGCTCGAGACCGGCGAGGCGGCGCAGCAGGTCCAGCCTGCGGGAATGCGTTTCGGCCCGCGCCGGCATTACGGCTATGCCACACAGTGGTTCGCGCTCGCCACGGCTTTGGTGGTGATTTACGTCGGCGTCAATCTCCGCCGCAGGACTATACATGAGTGACAACCGACCTTCCGGCAGGGGCCGCGTGCAGCTGGTCGCGCTCGCGGCGATGTTCTTCGGGCCGGCGCTGCTTGCCTGGGCCATGGTGATCACCGACTGGCGGCCGGCCGGGACCATCAATCACGGCGAGCTCATAGAGCCGCCGGTGCGGCAGGACACCGAGGGGTGGCGCGTGCGCGACGGCGTGGCGCTGACACCGGCGTGGTTCCGGGGTCACTGGAGCTGGCTCGTGCCGGTAGCGGGTGATTGCGGCAAGGCATGCGCGGCACTGCTCGACGAGCTCCGCCGCGTGCGCCTCGCTCTCGACAAGGATGCGGACCGCATACGGGTGGTGCTGCTGCAGCCGCGTTATGCCAGCCCGCCGGCGCCACCCGCCCGGTTCCCCGCCCTGGAGCTCGTGACCGCTCCACCCGGGGCACTCGCCGGGGTCGCGAATGCCGCCGCATCCGCTGGCGAAACCGAGGGTGAGCTGCCCGTGGTGGTCGTCGATTACCTCGGTTTTCGCATGATGGCGTATCCGTCGCCGGTGGATGGCTCCGCGGTGCTCGATGACATGGAGCGGCTGCTCAAGCTCGCCAAGGAGCAGGTGGAGCGGTATCAGCAACTCGAGAAGGGGACGACGCCGGCGGCTGATTGACCGGATTGCCCTCTGTAACGCTTGACGCAGGCTTGTGGACCCATGACGCGATCACCCTGGTTCTTTCGGCTCTCCCTGCTCGCCACAGTGCTCGCGCTGGGCGTGGTCGTGCTGGGCGCCTACGTTCGGTTGTCGGATGCCGGTCTGGGCTGCCCTGACTGGCCCGGGTGCTATGGCCGCATCGGTGTCCCGGAGACGCCGGCGGCGGTGGCCGACGCGAACGCCGCCTACCCGGATCGGCCGGTCGAGGCCGCCAAGGGCTGGAAGGAAATGATCCATCGCTACTTCGCGGGCGCCCTGGGTCTGCTCGTTTTCGCGCTGGCCGTGACCGCATGGCGGCGGCGCCATGTGCCGGGGCAACCCGTGGTGGTACCAGTGCTGCTGGTCGCGGTGATCATTTTCCAGGCCGTGCTCGGTATGTGGACGGTGACCTGGAAGCTCAAACCCTTCATCGTGATGGCCCATCTCCTCGGCGGCCTGACTACGCTGTCGCTTCTCGCGTGGCAGACTCTGCGTGCTTGCCGGGAGGGCGGCGGGGCGGGGTTGTCGCGACGCTGGCAAGCGATACTGTTGGGGGCGCTCCTTCTGGTCGTCGGGCAGGTGGCGCTGGGCGGCTGGACCAGTGCCAACTATGCCGCGCTCGCCTGTAACGAGTTTCCCGCCTGCACTCTGGGCGAGGTGTGGCCGGCGGAAGCCGACTTCGTCCGTGGCTTCGAGCTGTGGCACGGCATCGGGCCCGACTACGAGTACGGCACCCACCTTGCGCGGGAGGCGAAGGTGGCGATTCACCTGGCGCATCGTGCCGGCGCAGTCGTCGTGCTCGTCGTCCTGCTGGCGGTGGCGGCGGGTCTCATCCGGCATGGCCGGACCGTGGGACGGCTCGGTATGGTGCTCGCGGCCGCAGTCGTCGTGCAGTTCCTGTTGGGGGTGGGCAACGTCTGGTTCAGCTTGCCCCTGGCCGTGGCGGTAGCGCACAATGCAGGCGCAGCCATCCTCTTGTTGCTCCTCGTGGGGCTCAATCACGTCGCGCAGCCGAAACGCCAGTCATGAGTCATACTGCTTCCACCGTTTCCAGCGAGGATCTGCCGGTGCACCGCCATCTGATCCAGCACTGGCGGGACTACTACGAGCTGTGCAAACCCGGTGTCGTGGCGCTCATGGTGTTCACTGCGGTCGTGGGGGAGCTGCTTGCGGTGCCGGGCATCGTTCCCTGGCGGGCGCTGACTCTCGGTAACCTGGGGATAGCGCTGGCGGCGGGGTCGGCGGCGGCGGTCAACCACCTCGTCGACCGGGGTATCGATGCGCGCATGGCGCGCACCCGCGGCCGTCCCATGCCCACGGGACACATCCGGTTGCCGCATGCCATCGTCTTCGCCGCGATTCTCGGCGTGAGCGGGCTTGCGATCCTTTACTATTTCGTCAATCCGCTGACCGCGGGGCTCACGTTTGCCTCGCTCATTGGCTATGCGTTCATTTACACGATGTTCCTGAAGCGCGCGACGCCGCAGAACATCGTCATCGGCGGTGCAGCGGGCGCCGCGCCGCCCGTGCTCGGGTGGACCGCGGTGACCGGGACCATCGAACCCCATGCCCTGCTGCTGTTCCTGATCATCTTCGTGTGGACGCCGCCTCACTTCTGGGCCCTCGCCATCCACCGTCGCGAAGAGTACGCGAAGGTTGATATCCCGATGCTGCCCGTCACACACGGCGACCGGTTCACGCGCTGGCACGTGCTGTTCTATACGCTGCTGCTGCTAGCGGTGACAGCGCTCCCGTTCGCGACGGGCATGAGCGGCTGGCTGTACTTCGCGGGGGCGATGGTTCTGGGGGTGGGGTATCTGTACTACGCGGTGGCGATGCTGGTAAGCGACGACCGGTCGCTGCCCATGCGTTCATTCGGTTTTTCCATCATCTACCTGATGGCGTTGTTCGCCGTCCTGTTGCTCGACCGCTACCTGCCGTTCATTCGCGACCTGTTCGTGTAGGCTGCGACGAGAAGGGCCGCAGCGCCATGCCGCGGCCCGGTTACGACATCTGCCGGTCAGAAGTTGAAGCCGACACCCACGCCGTATGCCCAGGCGCCGTCATCGAAGCCTTCGTCCGCGTCGCCAGCATCGTCGAAGAAGAACTGATACTCGGCGCGGCCGACAATGAAGGTACGCGGCAGAACGTAGTATTTCAGGCCCGTCTCGAGCCCGGCGAAGGCGCTGTCGTTGACGCCGTCCCCGTAAATCCCGCCCAGGCTGGCGCCGACGAACGGCCGCAGGGCGGCGCTTCCGAAGTGATAGTCGGCAAAGCCTCGGGTGGCGCCGTTCCATGCGTCATTGGAGATGTCTTCCCCTTCGATGTCGGCGAAGTTGAGGCTCTGGCGGATGCCGACTTCGAGCTCGCGTGACAGGTACCAGCCGAATTCGCCGGAGACGCCTGCGCTGGAATTGTCGAAATCCTGGTCGCTGCTGCCGGTGCCGGAGATGGTGAACTCGCGGTCGCCGGCTTCGGGGCCCACGTCGCCCGGCCCTTGCGCGAACGCAAGGCACGGTACGACGGCGAAGGCGGCGGTGATGAGATATCGATTCATGGGGCGTCCCTCCGTGTTCGCTAACGTTTCCCCAACAAAACCTATAGCAGGGAATTACGTTGCACGATACGTGCCCATCCGGATGTGGCGTGCCCAGGTGCTTGTTTTTGCTTGACGTTTTCGTTCGCCACATACTGTCTGCCACAACTAGGCCGTCACGTTTGTAGCCTGTGCACGACACATGTCGCTGACAAACCCGTCGTTTCGGTGTTAAATGCTGCTTATTTAGCTGCTTACGTTGTGTTGTCGTTAAACAACAGGGGTGCAGAATGTATTGACTGCTATCGGGTGCGGGGTTACGGCTTAGCCGTGTTTGGGAATTAGTCAGCATCGTCCGCATACTCGCGGGACATGACGAGTTTCACGCAACGTCAGGGAGTAGTTATCCGCCATGCGCATCCGTAGTGACAGCATCAACGATGAAGCCCCGATCGACGCTCGCTACGCGTTCGGCGTTCCGGACGCTGAAGCGCACATGGCACTCGGATCCAACCGTAGCCCGCACATCGCGTGGACGGACGTGCCCGAAGGCACCCGCTCAATCGCGGTCATCTGCCATGACCCGGATGCGCCGACCAGCGCCGACGATGTCAACCAGGAAGGTCGGTCCGTCTCGGCGACGTTGCCGCGCACGGACTTCTTCCACTGGGTCCTGGTCGATGTGGATCCCGCCGACGGTGAGCTCGCGGAGGGTAGCCACAGCGACGGCGTGGTCGCCGGGGGAAAGACGGCGGACGCGGCGCCCCAGGGGCGTCCGGGCGTCAACACCTATACCGATTTCCTCGCCGGAAGCGCGGAGCTGGCCGGAACGTACTGGGGGTACGATGGTCCCTGCCCGCCCTGGAACGATGAGATTCCCCACCGCTATATCTTTACCGTGTACGCCCTGGACGTGCCGCGTCTTGAAGTGGACGGGGCGTTCACCGGCGAGGACGTTCGCCAGGCAATCGCCGGCCATGTGCTGGCGGAAGCGTCACTCACCGGCACCTATAGCCTCAATCCCGAGGTGCCGGCCTAGCCGGTTCCGGCAGCCGCGGCGGCCGGCGTGTCGTCGCGGACCGGCACGAGCGCTTCCACGAACCACGCGTGGTCCTGTCGTGTCTGGTCGGCGTAGGCGAACGCCAGTGCCCCGAGCGTGCGCAGAAACGCCTCGCGGCGGTCGCCGCCCGTCGCGCGCGTAACGGCCTGCGCGAACGCTGTGGGGTCGTTGGGGTAGAGGGCGTGGCTGCCGCGCACGTGTTCCCAGGCGAGTACCCGCCCCCACCATGCCGCCATGGCGCGATAGCGTTTGCCCTTGGTGAGCTTGTGGGTGGGGAAGTCGTCCTTGAACGGGGAGCGCTCGCGTACGGAAAACACCCGGCCGTGCATCTGCAACCATCCGAGATACGCATCCGGGTGAGAGGCGATGGCGCGGAAGGCCGAGGCGTGACGCTCACCCTCGTGGGCGAAGGCTTCGGCGTACTCGCGCTGCTCATCGGCGGGCATGACGTTCCAAGCTTCCGGTGTAGTCTGCTCCTTGATGTCGAGGATGACGTCATCATGTTCGCCTTGGCCCGCTCCCTCGATCAGGGCGTAGTATCGTTCGCTGCCGAGCGAACCGGTGCCGGCGCCCACGCGATGTGCAACGTCCTTGATCCGGAAATGGGTTTCCGGCGCGTCCTCGTGGCGGCCCGCCAGGGGACCGCGGTAGCGTTCCAGCGCCGCACGCAGTCGCCGGCGGGTGCCCGGGTCAAGTGCCTCGAGCTTTTTCGATGACGACGTGGCCAGCACGCGGCCCCGGCGTGGGTGCTCGTGGGTCCACTTCGCGAGCATGCGTGCGCGGCTGCGCTTGCGGGCGACCTTCTCGAGGAATTCGTGCAGCTCGCCGTCGGTCGTCTCGATGTCGGCCGTGGGTGGCGTCGCACCGTCCGCGTGATCGCTGACAGCGGCGAGATACGCTTCGGCCAGCGCCACGAGTGCCTTGCGCTGCTTGCCGGCCCCGAAACCCTGGGTACGGCAGTCGAGCACGACGCTGATCGCGAGCCGCCAGAGGTCGTACTGGTAGTCGCCGACGACGCTGTCGTCGAAATCGTCCATGCCATAGATCACGCGGCCGTAGTGGTCGCCGAAGGCGCCAAAGGTGTAGACGTGGGCGTCTCCTTGCAGCCAGGTCACCGTCTCCGGGCGTCCGCCGAACAGTGCGAAACGCCAGTCGCCGTAGAAGTCGCGCCAGTAGAGGTGGTTCGTGCCTCTGAAGAAGCGGTAGGGCGATTCCCCCATGCGCGCGAATTTTTGTCGGCGGGCGGCTTCGTCGAGGCCGTCGTTGGCGTTCTTGATGGCCTCGACGACCTGGTGGCGGCGGTCGTGGCGGATGACCGGTGGCTGCATGATCGTTTCCCGTTCTGCGCTCGTGGGGGCGAGTCGACCGTAACACGCGATCAGCCTCCCCGCGGCAGCGCATCCATGTCGCTCCGGCGGCCAGGTACGGAAGACCACGGCATGCCTCGTGAAGTGTCGAGCCGAATCCATTTGTCGGGACGACGGTAGTTCGCTGCAGCTATAAGCCGTCATAATGCAATTATGCATCGTGACCAGCGAACGGACGGACCGCTACATGGAGCACCTGCCCACCGATCTGCTGCGCACCTTCGTGCTTGTCGCCGACGAGGGGGGCTTCACTCGTGCCGGCGAGCGACTCGGACGTTCCCAGCCCGCTGTGAGTCTGCAGATGAAGCGGCTCGAGGAGCTCGTCGGCGTGCCGCTGCTCTGGCGCGAGGGGCGTGGGCTGCGGCCAACCGCGGCGGGGGAGACGCTGCTGGACTATGCGCGCCGGATTCTTGCGCTCAACCGCGAGGCCATCGCGCGCATGGCGCAACCGGCGCTCGCCGGCAGCATACGCCTGGGCGTGCCGAACGAGTTCGCGAGCTCTTTTCTGCCCGAAATTCTCGGCAAGTTCGCCGAAGCGCACCCCAACGTCACACTCGAAGTGACCTGTGATCTGAGCACCAACCTGCTGAACCGGCGGGAGCGCGGTGAGCTGGACGTGGCCTTCGCGCTACACGCGGACGATACTCCGCTCGCGGCCGGCGAAGGCTGGACCGAGCCACTGGTGTGGGTGACGAGCCCGCGCCACGATCGTCATGTGCGCACGCCGATCCCCCTGGTGGTGGCACCCGAGGGGTGCGTCTACCGCGCGCGCATCCTCGAGCACCTGGAACGGGCCGATGTGCCATGGCGGGTTGCCTACACTTGCGCGAGCTTCGGAGGCATTCGTGCCGGCGTCCTGGCCGGTCTCGGTGTGACCGTGCTGGCCCGCAGCATCGTGCCCGAGGGCATGCACGTGGTCAGCCGCAATCACTGCCTGCCGGCATTGCCGCCGGTACAGGTGCGTCTGCACTACGACCACGACGGGGCACCCGAAACGATCAACGCTCTCGTGGCCCACATGTCCACGAACCTCGAGAGTCGGGTGTGACGATGCATTTGTTAATTTTATGAGTTCATTGAGACTATTGATTTAACAAATTTCCCTCTGCGGCCTAGGGTTAGCGGTCGTGACCATCTTTCATGGCGGCGCAGTTGCCGCTGCAGTATGACGAGGCGACCCATGAACGAGAGGCGCATCCCGCTCAGCGAGCTCGAGGACCACGACGCGTTCGTCTCCCGGCACAACGGTCCCACGGCCGAGGACCGGGCGGCCATGCTTGGAGCGCTCGGGCTACCGGATATCGAGACCCTCATCGACCGTGCGGTGCCCGCTGATATCCGCTTGTCCAAGCCGCTCGCGCTGGACGAGCCAGTCAACGAGGCGGAGGCGCTCACGGAGCTGCGCACGATGGCCGAGCGTAACGTGGTCAAGCGCTCGCTTATTGGTGCAGGCTATGCCGATACGCATACGCCCACCGTCATCCAGCGCAACGTTCTCGAGAACCCGGCCTGGTACACTGCGTACACCCCCTATCAGCCGGAAATCTCCCAGGGGCGGCTTGAGGCACTGCTCAATTTCCAGACCATGGTGAGCGATCTCACGGGCATGGAGATCGCGAATGCCTCGCTGCTCGATGAGGCGACTGCCGCCGCCGAGGCGATGACACTGTGTCATCGTGTCAATCGCCGCAGCAAGAGTGCCACGTTCCTCGTCGATCCGGCCTGTCATCCGCAGACCATCGACGTGCTCAAGGGGCGCGCCGAGCCGCTTGGCATCGAGGTGATCGTCGGCGATCCGGCTACGTTGCTCCCGGAGCAGGCGTGTTTCGGCGTTCTGCTACAGTACCCCGACACGCATGGCGAGATCCGCGACCACCGTTCCACCGTAGCGGCGGCCCACGACGCCGGTGCCATGGCTGTGATGGCCACCGACCTGCTCGCGCTCACGATGCTTACGCCGCCGGGCGAAATGGGTGCGGACGTGGTGGTAGGCAGCGCCCAGCGTTTCGGTGTGCCGCTGTTCTTCGGCGGGCCGCACGCCGCGTTCATCGCGGTGGGCGACAAGCACAAGCGCTCACTGCCCGGGCGGCTGGTCGGTGTGTCCGTGGACGCGCAGGGGAATCCGGCCTACCGCCTGGCGCTGCAGACGCGTGAGCAGCATATCCGCCGCGAGAAGGCGACGAGCAATATCTGCACGGCGCAGGCGCTGCTTGCGGTAATCGCGGCCATGTATGCCGTTTACCACGGCCCCGCGGGGCTGACCCGCATCGCCCGCCGCGTACACCGCTTGACGGGCGTCCTCGCCGCGGGGCTGCAGCAGCTCGGCTGGACGGTGGCCCCGGAGACCTTTTTCGACACCATCACCGTGGAGGCGGGCGCGGATGCGCAGCGGCTGCTCACCGATGCCGAAGCCGCCGGCTATAACCTGCGTCTCCTCGCCGACGGCCGTATCGGCATCTCACTCGATGAGACCACTACCCGCGAGGACGTTGCCGCAGTGCTGGGCGTGTTCGCGGGCGACCGCGCCGTGCCGGAGGTGGCCTCGCTGGATGGTGCGGTTGCCGATGCGCTGCCGGCAGCGCTCGTGCGCGGGAGTGACTTCCTCACGCACCCGGTGTTCAACCGCTATCACTCCGAGACGGAGATGCTGCGCTACCTGCGCCGGCTCTCCGACCAGGACCTGGCGCTGGACCGGGCAATGATACCGCTGGGCTCCTGCACCATGAAGCTCAACGCGACCACGGAGATGATCGCCGTCTCCTGGCAGGCATTCAGCGGAATCCACCCCTTCGCGCCGGCGCATCAGACGGAGGGCTACCGCGAGCTCTTCGCGGACCTGGAGCGAATGCTCTGCGCGGTTACCGGATACGATGCCGTGTCGTTGCAGCCCAATGCCGGTGCCCAGGGTGAGTACGCCGGGTTGCTGGCGATTCGCGGCTACCATGCCGATCGGGGCGAGACCGAGCGTGATGTCTGCCTGATTCCGAGCTCGGCCCACGGCACCAATCCCGCGTCGGCGCAGATGGCCGGCATGCGTGTCGTCGTTGTCCACTGCGACCGCGACGGTAACGTGGACTTGAGCGACCTGCGCGAGAAGGCGGCCGAGCACAGCAAACGCCTCGCCGCGATCATGCTCACCTACCCGTCGACTCACGGGGTGTTCGAGCGCGACGTTCGCGAGGTCTGCCAAGTGGTGCACGAGCACGGCGGGCAGGTGTATATCGACGGCGCGAACCTCAATGCCATGGTCGGGCTGAGCAGTCTCCGGGAAATCGGAGGCGACGTCTCCCACGTCAACCTGCACAAGACGTTCTGCATTCCCCACGGCGGCGGCGGTCCGGGGGTCGGGCCCATCGGCGTGGCCGCCCATCTCGCGCCGTACCTGCCGGGGCACCGCCATCACGACCCCGAGGCGAAGGTGCCGCCGGTGGCTGCCGCGCCCTGGGGCAGCGCGGGCATTCTGCCCATTTCCTGGGCCTACATGCGCCTGATGGGGGCGAGTGGACTCACCGCGGCGACGCAGCTGGCGATTCTGAACGCTAATTACATCGCCGCGCGTCTGCGTGACCATTACCCAGTGCTCTATACCGGCCCGGACGGTCTTGTCGCCCACGAATGCATCGTCGATCTGCGCCCGATCAAGGACGCCACCGGCATCACCGTGGACGACGTGGCCAAGCGCCTGATCGACTACGGTTTCCACGCCCCGACCATGTCCTTCCCGGTTGCGGGCACCCTGATGATCGAGCCCACGGAGAGCGAATCCCGGGCGGAGATCGATCGCTTCTGCGAGGCCATGATCGCCATTCGCGAGGAAATCCGTGAAGTCGAGGCGGGCCGGATGGAGCCCGAAGCGAGCCCGTTGCGCCTCGCGCCGCATACGACGCTCGACCTCGCTGGCGAGTGGGATCGCCGCTACAGCCGTGAGACCGGTGCGTTCCCCGTGCCCGGCCTGCGCCAGACGAAGTACTGGTCGCCGGTGGGGCGTGTGGACAATGTTTACGGTGACCGCCACCTCGTCTGCAGCTGCCCGCCCATGGATGTCTACATGGACGACGAGCACACGAACGGCCGCAAGGGGGCCCAGGCATGACGGCACAGGAGGAGCTCGCGCGCGTCCCGCTGGATGGTCTTCACCGGGAGCTGGGTGCGACCATGGTGGCGTTCGCCGGCTATGCGATGCCGGTTCGTTACCCGCTTGGCATCCTCAAGGAGCACCAGCACACCCGCGAGCGTGCGGGGCTGTTCGACGTCTCCCACATGGGGCAGGTCCGCATTCACGGCGAAGGTGCTGCCGAGGCCCTGGAGGGGCTGACCACCGGCAACCTCGTCGCCCTCAAGCAGGGGCGGCAGCGGTATACCCTGCTGACCAACGATGAGGGTGGCATCCGCGACGATTTCATGGTCTGCAATGCCGGCGATCACCTGTTCATGGTGGTCAATGCCGCCTGCAAGGAAGCGGATATCGCTCACCTCAAGGCACATCTGGAACCGGATTTCCGCGTCGAGGTGCTTGCCGACCGGGCGTTGCTCGCATTGCAGGGGCCGGCTGCGGGTGAGGTGATGGCAGAACTCGCGCCGGATAGCCGTGACATGGTCTTCATGGACGCTCGCAACCTGGCGGTTGACGGTGTCGAGTGCTTCGTCACGCGTTCGGGCTACACGGGTGAGGACGGCTTCGAGATTTCCGTGCCCGCCGGATCCGCCGAAGCGCTGGCACGGCGGCTTCTGGCGTATGACGCCGTGGAGCCGGTGGGGCTCGGGGCCCGTGACTCCTTGCGCCTGGAGGCGGGGTTGTGCCTGTACGGCCACGACATGGACATGGAGACGACCCCGGTGGAGGCAAGTCTCACCTGGGCGATCTCCAAGGTGCGCCGCCCGGGTGGCAAGCGTGAGGGTGGCTACCCAGGCGCCGATGTCATCGCCCGTCAGCTCGAAGAAGGCATCTCGCGCTGCCGGGTCGGTCTGCGACCCGAAGGGCGGGCGCCGGTGCGCGAAGGTGCGGAGTTGCGTGACGGCAATGGTGAGACCATCGGCACGGTCACCAGTGGTGGCTTCGGCCCCAGCGTGGGCGCTCCCGTGGCCATGGGCTACGTCGCGACTGAATTCGCCGAAGAGGGCGCCCGGCTCGTCGCCATCGTCCGCGGGCGTGAAATTCCGGTGGTGGTCGCCAATCCGCCTTTCGTGGAGCCGAACTACCACCGAGGGTGAGCTGAAGGTGGCAAGTCGCAAGTTGAAAGTCGCACGAAGAACAGCCGTGCGACTTACTGGTGCGGGATAGGCTTGGCACTTGCTGTTTTTGGATCTTGGTTTGTTGAGTAGGCCGGTTGCCTCTGGCAACCGGCACCTCCCTGGACCCGACCACGCGGCTCACCGGGTGATGCTGTGCGCACCGTGACCACGTTCGTCGCGTGATTTTTGACTTGAAACTTGTCACTTTCAACGCCCTTGACCCTGTTACACTCCTGTCACAGGCACACAGTGCGGGATCGCAAGTATGAGTGAACTCAAGGGTATTCCCGTCGTCGTCAGTGGTTCCAAGGTCGAAAAGGACCACGGCATTCGGGCCGTGAAGAACGGTGTGAAGGCGAGTCGGCACGCTGCGCCGGTTGCACGCGGTGACAAACCCGACTGGTTGCGGGTGAAGATTCCCACCGGCAGCGCTTATCAGCGCGTAAAGAGCACCGTGCGGGAACACCGCCTCGCTACCGTGTGCGAGGAGTCCATGTGTCCGAATATCGGCGAGTGCTGGGGACATGGCACGGCCACCATCATGCTCATGGGCGATACCTGCACCCGGGCGTGCCGTTTCTGTGCGGTGGATACGGGTAACCCCAAGGGCTGGCTTGACGAGGAAGAGCCCGAGCAGTGCGCGGAAACCGTCGAGCTGATGGATCTCAAGTACATCGTGCTCACCTCGGTGGATCGCGATGACCTCGAGGACGGCGGTGCCGGGCACTACGCGGATTGCATTCGAGCGATCAAGGCACGCACGCCGCAGACCGCGGTCGAGGCGCTTACGCCGGACTTCAAAGGGGTGCACGAATACGTTGAGCGCGTGGTGGATGCGGGGCTGGAGGTTTTCGCGCAGAACGTGGAGACCGTGCGTCGGCTCACGCACCCGGTGCGCGATCCCCGTGCGAGTTATGAGCGAACACTGGATGTCCTCGCCCACGCCAAGCGGCACAACCCGAATGTGCTAACCAAGACGAGTCTGATGGTGGGCCTCGGCGAGACCGACGACGAGATCCGCGAAACCATGGACGATCTCCGCGCGATCGGCGTGGATATCGTCACGTTCGGTCAGTACCTGCGGCCCACGGTGAATCACTTGCCCGTGGAGCGTTACGTGACGCCCGAGCAGTTCGCGCAGTATCGCGAATGGGGGCTCGAAAAGGGCTTTCTCGAAGTCGTGTCGGGGCCGCTGGTGCGTTCGAGCTACCGTGCCGAGCGCGTGCTCGAGAAGAACAATTGCGGCCTGGACGAGGCCGCTGGCGCCTGAACGGGCGCGTCGGTTCGCCTCTTGGTCGCCTTGACGGGTAACCAATTTTCTGTCGGTAAACGTCCGCGAGCATTGGCGGCGGATTTTCTCGTCTGGATGGGGGAATCGACCACCGACGTGGTGTATCCGCGCCGATGGCGCTCGTGGTGAGCGCGTAACGCGTCGCCGTCGACGGGTTCGGTGCGCCGTGAGGCGCATCGAAACCCGGCATTTGGAACTGTCGGTGGGCCGCCGGCGCGGCTTCTTCCCGCCTAAGTCGAAATTCCCGGCAGGTTGTGCAGCGCCTGAGTGATCGCGTCCGCCGGATACTCGTAGTCTTCCAGCTCTCCGGCGAAGTAGCGGTCGTACGCCGCCATGTCGAAGTGACCATGCCCGGAGAGCGTGAACAGGATGGTGCGCTCGCGGCCTTCCTCCCTGGCGCGCAGGGCCTCGTCGATGGCGCCGCGCACCGCATGGTTCGATTCCGGCGCCGGAATGATGCCCTGGGTCCTGGCGAACAGCACCCCCGCCTCGAAGGTGGCCAGCTGCGGCACCGCCACCGCTTCCAGCACTCCTTGATCATAAAGCTGCGACACCAGGGCCGAGTCGCCGTGATAGCGTAGCCCGCCGGCGTGGATACCCGGTGGCATGAAGTCGTGGCCGAGGGTATACATCTTCATGATCGGCGTGAGGCCGGCGCTGTCGCCGTAATCATAGGCATAGTGGCCGCGCGTGAGGGTGGGGCAGGAGTCCGGCTCCACTGCCACCAGGCGGATATCCCGACCCGCTGCCTTGTCCGCGAGGAACGGGAACATGATACCGCCGACGTTGGAGCCGCCGCCGCAGGGTGCCAGCACCACATCCGGGTACGCGCCGGCGATCTCCATCTGGCGCTTCGCTTCCTGGCCAATGACGGTCTGGTGGAGCAGCACGTGGTTGAGTACCGATCCCAGGGCGTAATTCGTGTCCGCGCGCCCGGCGGCTTCTTCCACCGCTTCCGAGATCGCAAGGCCGAGCGAGCCGGGATTGTCCGCATCGGCGGCCAGCGCGTTGCGTCCGGTGTCGGTGTGCGTCGAGGGGCTCGGGATCACCTCGCCGCCCCAGGTCTGCATCATCGAGCGGCGGTGCGGTTTCTGCTCGTAGCTCACCCGCACCATGTAAATGCGCACGTCCAGGTCGAACAGGCTGCCGGCGAGTGCCAGCGAGCTGCCCCACTGGCCGGCTCCGGTTTCCGTGGTCAACCGGGTGATACCCGCTTCGCGGTTGTAATACGCCTGGGCGACCGCGGAGTTGGGCTTGTGCGAGCCGGCCGGCGACACGCCTTCGTACTTGAAGAAAATCTTCGCCGGCGTCTGCAGCGCCGCCTCCAGCCCGTGGGCGCGCATGAGCGGCGCCGGCCGCCACAGTCGCAGCGCCTCACGTACCGGCTCCGGAATCGGTATCCAGCGCTGAGTGCTCGTTTCCTGTTCGATGATGGCCGGGGGGAAGATCGCCGCCATGGCCTCAGGCGGCACTGGTGTTCCGTCGGGGCCGACGTACGGCGCCGGCGGCGTCGGCAGGTCAGCGATGACGTTGTACCAGTGTGTCGGAAGCTCCGATTCCGGCAGCAGGATCTTGGTCTCTTGCACGGTTTCTCCCCCGGTTGGCCGTTTTCCGGAGGATATCAGAGCTCGGTCCGCCGCGGTGCGGCGGCGCCCGGCTTCAACCCAGACGCTGGTGTGGATCGATGTGCTGCGTGGCGTCGCGGGCGTCGTGCAGGGCCCGCAGGTGCCAGATGGCGGGGGCGTCATGCACACGGCGGTAGCCGTCACGGCGCAGGGCCGCTTCGATGGAATCGGCGACGAACTGCGCCCGGACTTCCCGGTCGACCGGCTCCTGCGGCGAGGCACGTTCGGGGTGGCGGCCGTCAGTGCCCGCGTAAGTCTGTACCTGCCACGGACCGTATGGTGACAAGCAGTTCAGGTAGAGCTCGCAGCGCTGCGTCGCCGCCGGGCCTTCGCGTAGCAGCACCGCGTGAAGCCGCAGTGCCGAGGGCGCGGACACCGCCTCAGTCCTTACCGTAGTCGTTGTTGAGCACGGTGAACCACTCGCCGTGCTTGCGGTCGGCTTCCTCGCGCCAGCGCTCGACTTCTTCGCGGCTGTACTCCTCGCGCAGCTCGCTGTCGGTCACAGGGCGCGGGTCGTAATCCGCGTGGTGTTCCTCGCGTCGTGCCATGGTCTGCCTCTGAATGCGTGAGCCTGATGTCAGCGACCGGCTAGGTTACAATTCCGATCCGTGAATTGCGCAATTATAACGTGGTCCGGCTACCCATGACTGCCGAATTCGATGCCGATCTGGATGTACGCGGGTTGAATTGCCCGTTGCCCGTGCTGAAGACGAAGAAGGAGCTGGTACCGCTGGCGCCGGGCACCGTCCTGCGTGTGCGTGCGACGGATCCGCATTCGGTGATCGACTTCACTGCCTTCTGTGACAAGACCGGCCACGATCTCGTGGCGCATCGTGAGGATGAGGGTGTGTATACGTTTTACGTGCGCAAGGCGGGGTAGGGCGGGCCCGTGCGGTGGTTCAGGCGCGCGTGTCGATGAGGCTTCCGAGCGTTTCGTCGGCGGCGCGCACGACGTGTGTCGCGGCCGCAGCCTGGGTTTCGGCAGTCGCGGTTTCCACGAGCGCCGTCTCCATCGTCTCGCTCTCGGCGAGGTTGCCGCTCTGCCGCGCAATGACCTCGGCACTGCGTGTGGCACTGTGCTGTGCCGACTGCAGCCCGCGCAATCCCGCATTGAAGGCGCTGTTGAGATCCATTTCACGCTCCGCCGTCATATCGACCGGTACGTGAATTATAGCGCGAACACGGATGGACGGCCGTACATGCGCTGCTTTTCCGATGGGTGGCGGCCGGATGCGCCACTGCATCGACACGTGACGGCCGCGAATCGCTCCGCGTCGGGGCCATGGCGATGGTAGAATCCGCGGCTTTGTTCGCGAGGGGATGAGCCATGAGTGAAGCACCGCCCCTGGTGGGCGTGATCATGGGCAGCAAGTCCGACTGGGAGACCATGCGTCACGCCGACGAAGTCCTCACCGACTTCGCCATACCCCACGAGTGCCGGATCGTCTCGGCACATCGCACGCCGGAGCTGATGCGCGAGTACGCCGGCGAGGCGGCCGGACGCGGCCTCAAGGCGATCATCGCAGGCGCCGGCGGAGCCGCCCACCTGCCGGGCATGGTGGCGGCGCAGACGACAGTGCCGGTGCTCGGGGTGCCGGTGGAGAGCCGTGCACTGCAGGGCATGGATTCTCTGCTGTCCATTGTGCAGATGCCGGGTGGCGTGCCCACGGCAACCTTCGCGATCGGTCGCGCGGGCGCGCGCAACGCCGCGCTGTTTGCCGTTGCGCTCCTCGCCAACGAGCAGCCGTCGCTGCGGGAAGCGCTGGAGCGCTTTCGCGAGGAGCAGGCGCGCAAGGTGATGGCGGACAAGCTCTGAACCGTGGCGCGGCTCGTCGCCGCGCCGGGCTCGGTCGGGCCGACACAGAGCCGGGGGCGGCGTTTATCCGGGCCGCCGATGACGATGCGAGAGCCATTGAAATGACACGACAGACC
Source organism: Arhodomonas sp. AD133 (assembly GCF_051195215.1). Classification (NCBI taxonomy): domain Bacteria; kingdom Pseudomonadati; phylum Pseudomonadota; class Gammaproteobacteria; order Chromatiales; family Ectothiorhodospiraceae; genus Arhodomonas; species Arhodomonas sp. AD133. Next base: position 70,825 of record NZ_JBNAZM010000010.1, read on the forward strand.
GTTCCCATCCTGCCGGGGGCCACTCTCGGTGTGCTCGGCAGCGGCCAGCTGGGGCGCATGTTTGCGATCGCGGCCCGGCGGATGGGCTACCGCGTGCATACCCTATCCCCCGATACGGGCACCCCTACCGGGCAGGTGGCCGATCGTGAATGGGTCGCGGATTATGACGATCTGGATGCCATCGCCGGTTTCGCTCGTGAGGTGGACGCGGTCACGTTCGAGTTCGAGAACGTGCCCGTCGCCGCCGCCGAGTCCGCCGCCCGGTTGCGGCCGGTGCGCCCTCGCGGCGAGGTGTTGCACACCACGCAGAACCGCCTGCGCGAGAAAACGGCGCTGGCGCACCACGGCTTTCCCACCGCCGCGTTCGAGCATGTGCGCGATCGCGGTGCATTGGATGGCGCTCTGGCGCGCATCGGTACGCCGGCAGTGCTCAAGACCGCCGGGTTCGGGTACGACGGCAAGGGTCAGACGGTAATCCGCGAACCGTCCGAAGCCGACGAGGCGTGGCAGTCGATCGGCGCCACCGAGGCCGTCCTCGAGGCCTTCATCGATTTCGAGCGGGAGGTGAGCGTGGTCGCCGCCCGCGGTGCCGACGGCGCATTCGCGCACTACGGGGTGACCGAGAACCGTCATCGCGACCACGTCCTCGATGTTTCCATCCCTGGTGTGCAGCTCCCCGGTAACGGCAGTGAAGAGGCGGTTACCATTGCCCGGGGCATTGTCGAGGCACTGGACGTGGTGGGCGTGCTCTGCGTGGAGTTCTTCGTCACCCGCGACGGCGGCTTGCTCGTCAACGAGCTGGCGCCGCGTCCGCACAACTCGGGCCATTTCAGTTTCGATGCCAGCGTCGTGTCGCAGTTCGAGCAACAGGTGCGCGCTGTCTGCGCATTGCCCCTGGGCAGCACCGGGCTGTTGCGCCCGGCGGCGATGGTGAATCTACTCGGTGACCTGTGGCAGGACGGAGAGCCTGATTGGTCAGCGGCGCTGGACGATCCGCTGGTCAAGCTCCACCTCTACGGCAAGGCGGAGGCGCGCGCGGGCCGGAAAATGGGGCATATCACGGCATTCGGCGACGATGGTGAGGATGCCGCGCGCCGCGCACTCGCCGCGCGTGAGCGGCTGCGGTAACGTCACGCTGCGCGCGTCGTCGCCGAACACGAAGCGCACAAAGGGTTTCACAACGGGCACGAAGAACGCGATGGCTGCGGGCCCGCCTGATGTATTGACTGGCGAGGGCGCCTTTCTCGGTGCCTTGTGTCCCCGGGGGTCTTCATTACGCGCTTCGTGTTTCATCCATATGCCGGGCCTCGAACGTGGCCTGATCCGGTGTTGGCAGGAGTGGGCATCTCCGTATGTGGTTCAAGAATCTGAGCATTTATCGCCTCAACCAGCGCTTCGAGCATTCCGCCGAAGAGCTCGCCGAACGCCTCGCCGAGTTCGCTTTCCAGCCGGTGGGCCGGACCGAGCAGGTCACCCGCGGCTGGGTGGCGCCGTTGCCCGGCGGTGAGACTCTGGTGCACGCCGCAGGCGGGCAATACCTCGTCTGCCTGCAGGAGGAGTCGCGTCTGCTGCCGGCGGCGGTTATTCGGGAGACACTGGACGAACGTGTCGCCGAGCGCGAGGAAGCGGAGTACCGCAAGCTCGGGCGCAAGGAGAAGAACCGCCTCAAGGAGGAGATCACGCTGGAACTTCTCCCGCGGGCGTTCACGCGCTCGAAGCGGCTGTATGCCTGGATCGATACCCGCAACGGTTATCTCGTGGTGGACACGAGCACCTGGCGGCAGGCCGAGGAGCTGACTGAGCTGCTCCGTGCGTGCCTGGGCACGCTGCCGATCCAGCCGATGGCCACGGATTCCAACCCGCAGCCGATCATGACGGACTGGCTGGTGAAGCAAAGCGAGCCGGCGGACGTCGAGCTCGGTGACGAGGCGGTATTCGAGGATCCGCAGAACGAGGGTGCGGAAGTGCGCTGCAAGCGCCTGGATCTGCATTCCGGCGAGATATCGGCGCACATCAAGGCGGGCAAGCTGGTACGCCGCCTCGCGCTTACCTGGGACGAGCGCATGAGCTTCGTGCTCGACGCCGACCTTTCCGTCAAGCGCTTGAAGTTCCTCGATGTCGTCCAGGAGGGCAACGAGGACTACACGCCCGAAAGCGCCGCGGAGCGCTTCGATGCGGACTTTTCCATCATGACCCTGGAGCTGGGGCGTTTTCTGCCGCGTCTCGCCGATCTCTTCGGCGGTGAGGCGCAGCGCGACAACGCCACGGCCGCCACCGGGTAGGTGGGTGCGTGACAAGTTTCAGGTGCCAACTCGGGGATAGCGAGTTGGCGCCCGCGGTGCCGTTTCCGCCCGCCTTGCTACCCGGGGCCGTGAGTCCGGCGGTAGGCGCTCGGTGAAAGCTTGAACCAGCCCTGGAAAGCGCGGCTGAAGCTTCCCGGCGAGGCATAGCCGAGTTCGTAGGCGATTTCGCTGATGGAATGCTCGCCACTGGTCAGCCGTCGCCGGGCGATGTCCCGGCGGGCCTGGTCGACCAGCGCCTGATAGGTGGTGCCGTGGCGGCGCAGGCGGCGGGTGAGCGTCCAGCGACTCATGTGCAATTCCGCGCTCACGGCATTGATGTCGAGCTCACCGCGCTCCAGGGCCGCACGGATACGGGCGACCACGTCCATGACGAACGGGTCACCGAGCCCTTGCCGCAGCATGCCTTCGACTTGCGAGAGCAGGCGTTCGCGTCGGGCCGGTTGATAGTCGTCCCGGGTTGCATCGAGCAGCTCCCGGTCGAAGACGATCGCGTTATGGCCCGCATCGAAGCGCAGATGGCTGGCGAAGAATTGCTCGTGGGCTCTGGTGCGCCGTGGTGGGCGCACCGTGAAGCTCACCTGCCGTGCGCGGAATTCACCCCGGGTGTACTCGCGGAAGATGGCCATCATCGCTGAGAGATTCGCCTCCGCTTGCTGCGCGGTCAGCTTGGTGTTGTCCGCATCCATGGTGTAGCGGAAGGCGGCGGTGGCCGGCCCTTCGACCAGGCTGTAAGTGTCGCGCTCGCCGAGAAAGCAGTGCAGGCGGCAGGCGGTCTCGATGAGCTCACGCAGGCTTCGCGAGGCGAGCAGCAGAGTGTGGAAAGCCCCCATCGCCTGTGGGCCGTGACTGCCGTTGATGGCGATCTGGCAGGCAGGGTCGCCGCTTTGAGCGAACGCCTCGTGGAACAGGGCTACCAGACGATCCTGGGGCAGGCGAGTGTCGGGCCGGTAGAGCTGATGGCGCTCGACGCCCGTGACGCGCGTGACCCGCTCGGGCTCGTGCCCGTTATTGACGAGGTGATCGAAGACCGGACGGGCGAGACAGGCGCCAACCGTCGGCTCTCGTTGCATGAGCGCTCCTCCGCGGCAACCCAAGAGGCTCAAGGTGACCCGGGATGGAAACCCGGCGATGCCGTCGTGTCAAGCGTACGCTGCACCCAATTGTTACGTGACGGTAACGCTACAGCCACTACCCTCACAGTGAGTATCGGGCCGTATCGCCTCGCCCGTGGCGGACGGCACCGCGGATTGCGGTGGATGTCTTACGGGCAGGCAGCTCATCGAGGAGGAGTTGATGATGACCAGGTCGCTGACCAGAAGTGCCAAAGCGCTCGCGGTCGCCGGGGCGCTCGTCGCCGGTGCCGCCCATGCCGGAACCGTGGAGGTGCTCCATTGGTGGACGTCCGGCGGCGAGGCCGCAGCGGTGAACGAGTTGAAGGACATGCTCGAGACCAAGGGTCACGAGTGGGAAGACTTCGCTGTCGCCGGCGGCGGTGGTGAGAGCGCGATGACCGCGCTTAAGTCCCGGGTGATTTCTGGTAACCCGCCGGGTGCTGCCCAGATCAAGGGGCCCGCTATTCAGCAGTGGGGTGATCTCGGCGTGCTCGCCGATCTGAGTGAAGTGGCGTCGACGCAGAGCTGGGACGAGCTGCTGCCGGAAGTGGTTGCCGATGTCATGAAAGTCGACGGCCAGTACGTGGCGGCACCGGTGAACGTCCATCGCATCAACTGGCTGTGGGCGAACCCGGAGGTCTTCGAGAAGGCGGGCGTCGAAATCCCCGGTACCTGGGAGGAGTTCGTCTCTGCTGCGGAAAAGATCCGTGAGGCCGGTTTCACGCCGGTGGCGCAGGGCGGCCAGCCATGGCAGGAATCCACCGTGTTCGAAACGCTGGTCTACGGGGTGGGCGGCGCCGACCTCTACCGGCGGGCGTTCATCGAGCAGTCGCCCGAGGCGCTGTCCGGAGAGCAGATGCAGGAGGCGTTTCGTCGTCTGCGCGTGTTCAAGGGCTTCACCGACCCCAATGCCGCCGGCCGTGACTGGAACCTTGCCACCCGCATGGTGATCGAGGACGAAGCGGCCATGCAGGTCATGGGTGACTGGGCAAAGGGCGAATTCACGAGCGCCGAGCAGAAGCCTGGCGAGGACTACGTCTGCAGCGCGTTCCCCGGTACGGAAGATGCGTTCCTGTTCAATATCGACAGTTTCGTGATGTTCCAGGTCTCCGGCGATGACCGTGCCGCGCAGATGGCGTTGGCCGAAACCATCATGGAGCCCGAGTTCCAGCGCCTGTTCAATACCACCAAGGGGTCCATTCCGGTGCGCACGGACATGTCCATGGATGGCTTCGATGACTGCGCCGTGCAGGCCATGGATACGTTCAAGGCATCCGCCGACAGCGGTTCGCTGCTGCCGAGCATGGCCCACGGTATGGCGGTTTTCCCCGCTACCCAGGGCGCCATCTTCGATACCGTGACGCAGTTCTACAACTCCGAGATGAGTCCCGCGGAGGCCGCGCAGAAGCTCGCCGAGGCGGTGGCCGCGGCTGAGCCGGGACTCTGAGAGCTCGTCATCAGGGGGGTCGGCTCGGCCGGCCCCCACGCTAGGAGAGATCACGCATGTCTCAAACGCCAAGCGGCGGGCGTTGGCTGGAGCGCTGGCTGCCGAAGCTGGTAGTAGCGCCCACGTTCATCGCTTCGCTGGTATTCGTCTACGGCTTCATCGGCTGGACGGCGTGGCTGTCGCTGTCGAAGTCGACGCTCATGCCCAACTACGACTGGGCCGGGCTTACCCAGTACATCCAGCTGTTCAACAACGACCGCTGGTGGGTGGCCGCGCAGAACCTGGGCATCTTCGGCGGGTTGTTCATCGTCTTCTCCATGGCGATCGGGCTCGCGCTGGCCATCTTTCTCGACCAGCGGGTGCGCGCCGAAGGAGCGATCCGCACCATCTATCTCTATCCGATGGCGCTGTCGCTGATCGTCACCGGGGTGGTCTGGCAATGGATGCTCAATCCCGGCCTCGGGTTCGAGCGGGTGGTTCGCGCGCTCGGGTTCGAGGGGTTTCAGTTCGACTGGATCGTCGACCCGCAGATGGCGATCTATACCATCGTGATCGCCGCGGTCTGGCAGTCCTCGGGGTTCGTGATGGCGCTGTTCCTCGCCGGTTTGCGCGGGGTCGACGACGAAGTCTTCAAGGCCGCCCAGGTCGACGGCGCATCGCTGCCCACGGTCTACCGCCGCATCGTGATTCCCTGCCTGCGGCCGGTGTTCTTCAGCGCGTTGGTCATTCTCGCGCACATCGCGATCAAGAGCTTCGATCTCGTGATGGCCATGACCCACGGGGGGCCGGGCTATTCCACCGACTTGCCGGCAACGTTCATGTACACCTTCGCCTACACCCGTGGCCGCCTCGGCGTGGGCGCAGCCAGTGCGATGATGATGCTCTTCGCGGTGCTGGCGATTATCGTGCCGTATCTGTACTCGGAGCTTCGGGGAGGCCGCAATGAGTGATATCCGCGCCCCCGGCAACACCGCCCCCGGCTGGCGCTTCGCGCTGTACGCCCTGCTGGTGTTCGCGGCGTTGTACTACCTGATCCCCCTGTGGATCATGGCCACGACATCGTTCAAGACGCTCGAGGATATCCGCACGGGCGGCCTGCTCGACTGGCCGGCCACGTTCACCCTGGATGCCTGGCGTTACGCCTGGTCGCAGGCACAGATCGGTGCCGGCGCGAGCACCGGGCTCGCAGGGTATTTCTGGAACTCCGTGATGATCACCGTGCCTGCCGTGGCGCTATCCACGGCCATGGGCGCGATCGCCGGTTATGCGCTGACCAAGTGGCGTTTTCGCGGTGCCAACCTGATCTTCGGCATGCTCCTGCTCGGTGCCTTCGTGCCTTATCAGGTCTTCTTGCTGCCGATGTCCCAGGTGCTCGGTCAGCTCGGGATCGCGAGCTCCCTCGCCGGGTTGATTCTGGTGCACACGGTCTACGGACTGGCGTTCACGACGCTGTTCTTCCGTAATTTCTACGTCTCGGTGCCCGACGAGTTGGTGAATGCCGCAAAGATGGACGGGGCCGGGTTCTTCACGACGTTCTGGCGGATCATCCTGCCTCTGTCGGTGCCCATCATCATGGTCACCATCATCTGGCAGTTTACCCAGATCTGGAATGACTTCCTGTTCGGGCTGGTGTTCTCGGGCAGTGACTCGCGGCCCATCACCGTGGCGCTCAACAACCTGGTGAACACCTCCACCGGGGTGAAGCGTTACAACGTGGACATGGCCGCGGCCTTGATCGCTGCGCTGCCCACGCTGGTGGTCTATGTGCTCGCCGGGAAGTATTTCGTGCGCGGTCTGACCGCCGGCGCGGTGAAGGGTTGAGGAGAAAGGTTCAATGGGTTCGCTTACCATCGACAACGTTCGCAAACGCTACGGCCGCACGGAGGTGCTCAAGGGGATCGACATCGACGTCACCGACGGCGAGTTCATCATCCTCGTGGGGCCGTCGGGCTGTGGCAAGTCCACGCTGCTGTCCATGATTGCGGGGCTGGAGACCATCTCTGACGGCGAGGTCCGCATCGACGGCCAGCGGGTGAACGACCGCGGTCCGAAGGATCGCGACATCGCCATGGTGTTCCAGTCGTACGCGCTGTATCCGAACATGAACGTGCGTCAGAACATCGAGTTCGGCCTGGAAATGCGCGGCGTCGCGAAAGACGAGCGCCGCCGCATCGTGGAGCGCGTCGCCGAGACGCTGCAGATGGGCGATTTGCTGGAGCGGCGTCCCGGTCAGCTCTCCGGCGGTCAACGCCAGCGCGTTGCCATGGGCCGGGCGATGGCACGGGAGCCGGCGGTGTTTCTCTTCGACGAGCCGCTGTCGAATCTCGACGCCAAGTTGCGCGTGGAGATGCGCACCGAGATCAAGGAGCTCCACCGTCGTACCGGCACGACCACGGTCTACGTCACCCACGACCAGATCGAGGCCATGACCCTGGGCGATCGTATCGCCGTGATGAAGGACGGCGAAATCCAGCAGCTCGGCACGCCGCAGGAGGTTTACGACGAGCCGGCGAACCGCTTCGTTGCGGGTTTCATGGGCTCGCCGTCGATGAACTTCATCAAGTGCCGCCTGGAGGGGGCGGGCGACGGTGTCACCGCCGTGGCTGAGGCCAACACGGGCCCACTACGGCTGCCGTTGCCCGCTGAACGGTGCAACGGGCTGACCGGCCGTATCGGTGACGAGATCATCCTCGGGTTGCGCCCGGAACAGATCACCGCGCAGGGTGACGCCGATGGGGCGAAGGAGGATGTCCACGTCGCGTCGTGCGAGGTGGAGCTCACCGAGCCGACGGGACCCGATACGCTGCTGTTCTTCCACATCAACGGCGAGCGCGTCGTCGGCCGCACCCGCCCGGAGCACGCGCCCGGTCCCGGCGAGACGCTGCCGTTGGCGTTCAATCTGTCGCGAGCGGTGGTCTTCTGCCCCAATACCGCGGAACGTCTGGCGTAGTGAGTGATGAGTGGCAAGTTGAAAGTCGCGCGGCGGTAACCGCGGCGTCGTTGCCGCTCGCGCCTTGGTACTCGCAACTTGCGACTTGTAACTTGTATCTCCCTGTAGGCTCGTATGCCGCCGTCCATGGCGGCATACGGTCCCGTCGGCGTTCGCCCCGCCTATCCCGATGCGTTGCGGGTTGCTCTACGATGGTACGGACGTTAGGAGCGGTAAGGTGCAGGTTGCGAGTTTCGCGTTCCGGGTTTCGAGTCAGCGTGTGCCGTGTCGATGCGGCACAGCGGTTGCCCGACTTGAAACTTGCTACTTGAAACTTGTTATTCGTTACCAGCGCCCTGGCCATTTCCCACCGCTTTCCCCTCTTCCAGCAACGACTCGAGCTTCGGCCACACGTTCGCGAGCAGCTTCGGCTGGGCGGCGGCGTTGGGGTGGATGCCGTCGTCCTGCATCAGCGTGGGCTTTTCCGCGACGCCGGCCAGGAACTTCGGCACCAGGGGGATGTCTCGGTCTGAGGCGACGTCGCGGAAAACCTGCTGGAAACGCTCCACGAAGGCGGTGCCATAGTTGGAGGGTAGGCGTACGCCTACGAGCAGTACGCGGGCGCCGGCAGTCTGGGCCGCGTCCACCATGGCGTCGAGGTTCCGCCGCGTTTCGGCCAGAGGCAGGCCCCGCAGGCCATCGTTGCCGCCGAGCTCGATGATCACGACATCCGGCTCGTGCTCCTCGAGGACTGCCGGCAGGCGGGCGCGGCCGCCGCGGGTCGTGTCTCCGCTGATACTGGCGTTGATGACGGTCGCGTCGGCACCATTGGCGGTCAGCCGCTGGCGCAGCCGGGCCACCCACGTTTCGTCTTGTGCCAGCCCGTAACCGGCGCTCAGACTGTCGCCCACGATCAGGATCGTGAGCGGCGCGCCGGCGACGGCGGGCAGTGTCAGGATCAGGCACCCGACAAGCAGGAGGATGCGGAGCATGACGGCCAACCCCGATGGCTGTGTACTGGTGGCCGACGGGCTGACAATGCGGTTCACCGCGCCCGAGGGCACTATTACGCTGTTCGAGGACGTCGATCTTAGCATTCCCTATGGTGACGCCGTCGCGGTTCTCGGGGCGTCGGGGTCGGGCAAGTCGACGCTGCTGGGGCTGCTCGCAGGGCTGGACCAGCCCAGTTCCGGGCGCGTGTTGCTCGACGGACACGACCTGTCGAGCCTGGACGAGGACGAGCGCGCGGTCTTGCGAGCCGGGCGCGTCGGTTTCGTTTTTCAGGCATTCCACCTGTTGCCGGGCATGACGGCGCTCGAGAACGTCATGCTTCCCGGCGAGCTCGCGGGCGATGCGGACGTTGCCGGACGTGCCCGCGCGGCGCTGGAAAGGGTCGGTCTCGGTGAGCGTGAGGCGCACTATCCGGCGCAGCTATCCGGCGGTGAGCAACAGCGCGTTGCGCTCGCGCGCGCGTTCGTCGGTCGCCCTCATGTCCTCTTCGCCGATGAGCCGACTGGCAACCTGGATCGGCACACCGGCGAGCGCATCATCGACGCGTTGTTCGAACTCAACCGCGAAGCGGGCACGACGCTGGTACTGGTCACCCATGATCCGGATCTTGCGGCGCGTTGCCGCCGGATCATCCACGTTACCGGCGAAGGGCTGCGCGAGGAAGCGGGAGCGGCGGCATGAAGCTTGGCCTGCGCCTGCTCTGGCGCGACTGGCGCGGCGGTGAGTTGCGGCTGCTGACGCTGGCCGTGGTGGTGGCGGTGGCGGCGGTCACCTCGGTGGCCTGGCTCGCGGAGCGGGTGGGCGCGACGACCGCCGCGCGGGCCGCTGATCTGTTGGCTGCAGAGCGCGCCGTGGAGCGCCCCGACCCCATTCCCGAGGCCTGGCGCCGCCAGGCGCAGAGCCAGGGGTTGTCGACGGCCCTTACGGCGGAATTCCCGAGCGTTGTGGTCACCGGGGAGCGTAGCCAGCTCGTCTCCATCAAGGCGGTCACGCCGGCTTACCCGCTTCGCGGCGACCTGCGCGTGCGCGCCCGGCCGGATGCGCCGGAGCAGGTGACCCGGCAGACGCCCGACCCGGGCAGCGTGTGGGTAGCGCCCCGGCTGCTTCGGCTGCTGGAGCTCTCGGTTGGGGACGACCTTCAGCTCGGCGAGCGCACCTTCCGAATCGATCGTCTGCTCACTCTCGAGCCAGACCGCGGGAGTTTCTTCAACAGTCTCGCTCCACGCGTGCTCATGCCCTATGACGCCCTTGCCGGCACCGGACTCGTCGGGCGCGGCAGCCGTGTACGCTACAAGCTGTTGCTGGCGGGGCCGGACGACGCGCTGGTGGCATTCACGGACACCCTGGTCGCCCGCCACGGCAACGCGGTGGAGGTCGAAACCCCGACCGATGATCGACGCGGGGTCTCCGAGGTTGTCGCCAAGGCGCGCCGCTTCCTGGGGCTCGGTGCGCTGCTGACCGTGATCGTCGCCGGCGTCGCCGTATTGCTCACCGTGCGGCATTATGCCGAGCGTCAGGTGCTCTCCGTGGCGGTGATGCGGGCCGTCGGTGCCACGCGCCGGCAACTGACCACCCTGTTCGTGGCGCGGCTGTTCTGGCTCGGCTTGATCGCCGGTGCCCTGGGGGCGTTGCTCGGCTTCGCCGTGCATGCGGCCATGCTCGCCGTCGTCGCCGATCTCATCGGGCGCGATGTGCCGCCGCCCGGCTGGCGCCCTCTCGCCGTTGGCTGGCTCACCGCGTTCGCGGCGCTGTTCGGATTCGCGCTGCCTACGCTGCTGCGCCTGCGTGATGTCCCGCCCATGCGTGTTCTTCGTCGTGAGGCTGGCAGCGGAGTGCTGCGTGTCGGACTGCCGGTGGCGGCCGCCACGATCGTGATTCTCGCCCTCATGGGGTGGCAGGCCGGCGAGTGGCGGCTCACGCTTTACGTGTTCGGGGCGCTGGCGGTGACGCTGGCGGCCCTCTCCGCGGCTGCGGCGGTCACGGTCGTATCAGTGCGTCGGCTGGCGCGCCGGCGCGGCGGCCGCCTCATGTGGCTCACCGGTTTCAGTCGTCGGCCGTGGACCGCGGTGGTGCAGATCGTGGGCGTCGGCACCGGCTTGATGGCGCTCTTTCTTCTCGCCGTGGTGCGCAACGATCTCCTCGACGCGTGGCGGGACCGCATCCCCGAGGATGCGCCCAATCAGTTCCTGATCAATATCCAGCCTGACGAGCTTCCGGGGGTGCGCGAGCATCTGCGCGAGGCCGGGGTGCGTGCCGGGTTCTCGCCCATGGTAAGGGGCCGGTTGGTGGCCATGAACGGCGAACGCATCGCCGCGCCCGCGTCCGGCGATGAGCGTGGCGAGGCCGGACGCCGGCGAGGACGGCGGGAGTTCAACCTCACCTGGGCGCGCATGCCCCGGCCGGGGAACGAGGTCGTGGCCGGGTCGTGGTGGCCCCGGGACGACGGAGCCGCATCGCCGGGCGAGCTGTCCGTGGAGGAACGCTTTGCCGAACGCTACGGTATCGCGCTCGGCGATGCGCTCACCTTCGAGGTGGCCGGTCAGCGCGTGAGTGCAACGGTCACCAGTCTGCGCAAGGTGGACTGGGACAGTTTCAATGTGAACTTCTTCGTGGTCGCCTCGCCGGGGACGCTGGACGTGCTGCCCCGGACCTGGCTAACGAGCTTCTATCTGCCCGACGGCGAGGATGAACTCATCGTGCGTTTGGTCCGGGAGTACCCCAGTGTCACCGCCATCGACGTGGGAGCGATTCTTCGCACCGTGCGCGCCATCATGGATCAGGGTAGCCGGGTGGTGGAGCTCATGTCCTTGCTCACACTGGTTGCGGGGGTGCTGGTGCTGCTCGCCGCCCTTCAGATCACCGGCGAGCAGCGCCGCTTCGAGAGTGCCCTGTTGCGTGCGCTCGGTGCCACTGGTCGTCACGTGCGTCGACTCGCTCGCTACGAGCTCTGGTTGCTGGGGGCGGTCGCCGGTCTCATCGCCGGCGGCATGGCCACGGCGGCAGGCGTGTTCGTCGCCGAGGGCCTTTTCGATCTGGACTACCCCGTGCGCCCGCTGGCGCTGCTCGGCGGTGCCGTGGTTGGAGTGGCCACCGTTTGGCTGGCCGGGGGCCTCGCGGCCCGGCGCTATTATCGCGTCTCGCCAATGCGGTTGCTGCGGGAAGGGGGGGATTGAGTGGCGGCATCCAACCTGCGGGTTCCGAGTTGAAAGTGCCAAGTCACGGGTGGTAACGGCACCGCGGGGGCGACGCGCTACATTCAAACTGAAACTCTGAGCTTTTCACCAAGGCGTGGCTTCGCCGCGCCGCAACCACTTTGAGAATGTGACGCGAACCCTATATATTGGGCGTGGTCTTCAGCGGATGCCCAACAAATGGGTGTCCGGCGGGGAACACCGGTGAGAATCCGGGGCTGTCGCGCAACGGTGTGGCGATACCATCGCCGAGCCCGAGTACCGCCGAAGACGACGACGGGAGCCTCGCGCCAAGGTTTCCGGTGCTCAGTCATCCGGGTACCCGCGCCGGCTCCTTACCCCTGTAACCAGCGGGAGGAGCCCATGCACACACATCATCTGCCACTGAACGATCCATCCGACGAACCACTTGCCGTGAACCACGGTGGCGCGCAGTCGTTGCGTGCCCTGATTCCGGACAGCTGTCTGACCCCGGCATTGCGCAGTGCGCTGCAGGGGCTCGGTGCCTGCATCGTGCCGTTCCGCTGGCCGGGTATCGATCATCCCGACCTGGCCGGAATTACCGTGCCGCTGCCCGGCACCGGTCCCGAATGGCTCGGCGAGGCGGAATCCGAAAGTCTGATAGCGGCCCTCAAGGATATGGAGCGGTGCGGCCGGGCCCCGGTCTGGGCTCAGGTGATGCTGGCGCAACATCGCGCCGGCACCCTGCTGGACAGTGACGGCACGCTGGAACTCGCCGACGGGCTCAGTGCTCAGGGGCTGATCGCCGCCGTTCTGAGGCTCCCGGGTCACCAAGACGGGGCTTAGTGGCAGTCGCGAGTACAAAGCGCCAAGTTGGAAGCAAAAAGTGCCGCGTGCCGCGCGGCGCTTCCAACTCGCCACTTGCAACTCGGAACTTTCCATTAAGGCGCGGCCCGGCCGCGCCTTTACCGCTCCTCCACCGGAAAGCCTTCCAGATAGCGCGCCCAATCCACGGACGGGTCGCCCACGGCGACGAAGTCGGGGTTGAGGACGGATTCCTTCGTGTTGTAGGTCAGCGGTGTGGCGTCGGTGCGCAGCACGCGACCGCCGGCGGCCTCGACCACGCACTGTGCGGCGCCGGTGTCCCATTCCGAGGTCGGGCCAAAGCGCGGATAGATGTCCGCTTCGCCCTGGGCGACGAGACAGAATTTCAACGAGCTGCCCATGGACGTGGTCTCGAATCCCGGCAGGCGTTCGAGCAGGGCGTCGACCCGTTCGCCGCGGTGGGAGCGGCTGACCACCGCGGTCCAGGGGCCATCGCCGGCGGCTCGCGTGTGGATGGGCGTGCGCTCACCATCGGCTTCCAGCCAGGCACCATCACCGTTGACACCCGTCCAGGTGCGCCCGAGCACCGGCGCGTGGACGACACCAATGGTCGCGCGCCCGTTCTCGATAAGGGCGACGTTGACGGTGAATTCGCCGTTTTTCTTCACGAACTCCTTGGTGCCGTCCAGCGGATCCACCAGCCAGTAGGCGGACCATTCGCGGCGCTGCGCGTAGGGGGTCTGCGCGCCTTCCTCGGATAGCACGGGAAGTCGGGGCTCGAGCGCGGCGAGGCCTTCGCTCAGACAGGTATGGGCGGCGCGATCCGCCTCGGTGAGGGGGGAGTCGTCGTCCTTGGTCTCCACGTCGAAATCGCGGCGGTAGATGTTGAGGATACGTTCGCCGGCCTCGCGGACGAGGGGCAGCAGGCGTTCGGCGAGTTCGCGTCGGGTCGCGTCGTCCAGACTCACTACGGGGTCTCCTCGGTTTCAGTGCGCAGTCGTTCGAGTGCCAGGAAGATGGCGGCGATGCTTCGCGCCTCGGTGAAATCGGGGCGGGCAAGCAGCTCTGTCAGCTCGGCGAGGGGCCAGGGCACCACCTCGATGGGTTCGGGCTCGTCGCCCGGCAGCGGTGCCTCGTAGAGGCCGCGGGCGAGCACGATCTGGGTGCTGTGTGCCATGTAGCCGGGTGCGAGCGTCAGATGGTGGAGTGTCTCCAGTCGTTCGGCGCCGAACCCGGTCTCCTCGCGCAGTTCACGGTTGGCGGCGGCGATGGGGTCTTCGCCGACTTCCACGAGCCCCTTGGGCAAGCCGAGCTCGTAGCGGCCGGTGCCGGCGGCGTATTCGCGGATGAGCACCAGTTCCCGGTCCCCGGTGACCGGTACCACCAGTACCGCGCCGCCGCCCCGCCCGGGGGCGAGGCGCTCGAATACCACCTCGGTGCCGTTGGCGAATCGCAGATCGAGCTGTTCGACGCGAAACAGCCGCGACTGGGCGACGATGGTGGCACTGAGGGTCTCCGGCTTGCGGGCCATGCTGCTCTCCGGTTGCCGCACGCATACGTGAACAGGCTGCTATTGTACAGAACCAGCCCAGGCGGGGATCGGGGCGCCAACGCACTACACTCAGCGTGAGAGAGCACGCAAGGAGCGAGCGATGAATGACCTGCGCGAGCGTATTCTTCGCGCCCACGGCGGTGACGCGGGTTGGCGGAGGCTCAGACGGCTGAGTGCGCGCGTGTCCATGGGGGGCAGCTTGTTCCTGGCGCATATGCAGCCACGCCCCCTACGTGACGCGGAAGTGGTGCTCGAGCCGCAGCGCTTTCGCATGAGCGTGACGCCGTTCACTGGTGACGGCCGCACGGGGGTGTTCGAGCCCCGACGGGTATGGATCCATAGCGACGACGGCACGGTGATCGGCGAGCGTGGGGCGCCGGGCAGTGTGACGCGCTCGTTGCGCCACTGGATGGTGTGGGATGGTCTCGACCTGCTCTACGTACTCGGCCTGTGCACGTGGCAGGCGCTATTGCTGCCGTTGATGCTCTGCCGCTCCGGCGTTGCTGTCGAGCCTGTCGGCACTTGCGAGGGGGACGACGGACGCCTGGAGTGTCTCGATGTTCATCTATCCAGCGATCTCCCGGTTCCCGCGACACACCAGCGATGGTATGCCGACGCCACGGGTTGCCTGCGCCGGGCGGATTACGCGCCGTTGGCCTGGGGGCGAATGGTGCGCGTCGGTCAGTTGCTCGATGCCCACGAGAGTGTGGACGGCGTTTTGCTCGCCAGTCATCAGACCGTGTATCCGTGCTGGCCACGGAGTCAGCTCATGCGCACCACGCGGGTGAGTTGGCTCACCGCGGAGGATGTGGTGCTGGATCATGGCGAGTAGGCGCGCCCGTGCGTCGAAAGCAATCAGCGCCTAACCCATGAGCGCACCCACGTGGGCCGCCGCGCTCGCCGCCAGGGCACGTGGATCGTAACCGCCCTCCAGGGTCGAGACGATGCGCCCGCCGCTGCAGTAGTCCGCGACCGCCGCGAGTTCTTCGGTGGCCCACGCGTAATCCTCCTCGGTGAGTGCCAGCCCGGCGAGGGGGTCCATGGCGTGGGCATCGAAACCCGCCGAGATCAGGATGAGCTCCGGCTCGAAGCGCGAGAGCGCGGTGACGATCTCGTTGTGGAAATGGGTCCGGAAGAGCTCCGAGTCGCAGCCGGCGACCAGGGGCACGTTGTACAGCGACGATTCGCGATTGTCCTGGCGTCGGCCCGTGCCGGGGAATAGCGGGCATTGGTGCGTGGATGCGTAGAGAAAGCCCTCGCGGCCGGCAAGCATGGCTTCGGTGCCGTTGCCGTGGTGCACGTCGAAGTCCACCACGGCGATGCGGTGTAGGCCGTGGGCGGCACGGGCGTGGGCGGCGGCCACCGCGATATTGTTGAACAGGCAGAATCCCATCGCTCGTGCGGGTTCGGCGTGATGCCCCGGTGGCCGGACCGCACAGAACACGCGGTCGGCTTCACGCGAGACCACCGCATCGACGGCCTGACAGGCCGCGCCCGCGGCACGCAGCGCTGCTTCGCCGCTAGCGGGGCTGACCACGGTGTCCGGATCCAGGTTGCGGAGACCTTCTTCGGGAATATCGGCGAGTATACGCTGCACGTACCCCCGCTCGTGGACACGTGCGAGCTGCTCGATAGTGGCCCGCTCGGCCTCGTGGCGCGCCAGCCCGGCAAAGCGTGGGGCCGACAGTGCATTCAGGATGACCCGGAGGCGGTCGGCATTTTCCGGATGGCCCGGCCCCGTGTCGTGGTCGAGGCAGGCCGGGTGGCTGATCAGCCAGGTGGCAACCATGGCGATTCTCTCTCTCCTCGACGGTTCCCCCGTCTGGATCCGGTCGACGGTTTCCAGGCTCACCGCACTGGAAACACCGACGGCACCCTATTGTTCAGGATAGAACCACTGCGTGAACGTCAGGGCGTGGGTCTGCGCCGTACCCGCGGGATGCACGCGCAGCTCCACCCGTAGTCTCTCCGGCGGACTCACCGGCGTGGTGCCGATATAGTAGATCGCCGTGCCTTCCGCCACTTTGCGCATGCGGATGGTACGGCGCTGGCCGACTTCGTTTTCAGCGCTCGCCTCGATCGTCGCTGCCACGGGATCGCCGTTGCGCAGCACGCTCGCGGTCACGAGCGCGCGCCCGCGACTGCGCACCAAATCGTAGGCGCGGGCGACTTCCGGCGTGAGCGTCGCGGTGGCGATAGCGTTGTAGTGAATCTCGTAGTCGCCGAAGCGCCGCAGGCGCTCGGCGTTAGCGGGTAGCGCCACGGCGGTGAGCACAACGACGGCGACGATGCGGAGGACGGCGCGTATCGGCATTTGGCTCTCCCTCGCGGTCTGTGTGCGTACTCCCACCGATTATACGGCCTCTGCCCCGGGCGAGACCGGGGTGCTCATCAAGGCAACGAATTCGTGTTCCGGGGCACTAGCGCCGCCGGAACCGATAGAGCGCGACCTCCGCGAAAAGGTTCGGCAGGATGCCTGCCACTCGCGGACGTCGTAGCTCGTGAGTGAGGACTTCACGCTCGAGCAGGCGGATGCCGCGGCTGTGGCAGAGCTTCTCGAAGTCGTCCAGTGTGCACAGGTGAATGTTGGGCGTCTCGTACCAGGCGTAGGACAACGCGCCGCTTACGGGCATGCGTCCGCGCACCGCCAGATAGTAGCGCAGCCGCCAGTAGCCGAAGTTGGGAAACGTGACGATGCCTTCGCGGCCGACGCTCAGCATCTCGTCCAGCAGGAGATCCGGGCGCCGCACCGATTGCAGCGTCTGGGTCATCACCACGTAGTCGAACGAGTCGGCGTCGAAGTCCGATAGCCCCTGATCCAGGTCGGATTGCAGAACGTTGACGCCGCGCTCGACGCAGTGGCGGATCTTCTCCGGGTCGATCTCCAGTCCGTAGCCGGTGCACCGGCGTGTGGTGTAGAGGTAGTGGAGCAGTGTGCCCTCACCGCAGCCGAGGTCGAGCACGCGGCAGTTGGGCTCGATCCAGTCGGCGACCACCTGCAGGTCTGCACGCAAGCCCGTCATGCCCCGACCTCCCCGGCCACTCGGCTCATGTAGCCGCCGAAAACCGCCAGGTATTGGTCAATGGGCATGAGAAAGGCGTCATGACCGTGATCGGCTTCGATTTCGGCATAGCTCACATCCTTGTTGCCGTCGAGCAGCGCGCGCAAGATTTCGCGGGAGCGGCTCGGCGGGAATCGCCAGTCGCTGGTGAACGAGAGCACCAGGAACTTGGCCTGCACGTGCGCCAGCGCGCGCGAGAGGTCCCCTCCATGAGCGGCGGCCGGATCGAAATAGTCCAACGCCTTGGTCATGAGCAGATACGTGTTGGCATCGAAGCGGTTGATGAACGCACGCCCCTGATAGCGCAGATAGCTCTCGACCTCGAATTCCACGCCGAAGTGGAAGTCATAGTCCGGTTTGCCCTCGCGTAGCTCGCGGCCGAACTTCTCGCGCATGGCTTCATCGGAGAGGTAGGTGATGTGGCCGAGCATGCGCGCGAGCATGAGCCCCCGGCGCGGGATCGTGCCCGCAGCCTGATAGCGCCCTTGGTGGTAGTCCGGGTCGGAGCGAATGGCCTGGCGGGCGACCTCGTTGAAGCCGATGTTCTGCGCCGAGAGTTTTGGGGCGGCGGCGATCACCACCGCGTGGGCGATTCGCTCCGGGAAGTCGATCGTCCACCGTAGTGCTTGCATGCCGCCGAGGCTGCCGCCGACCACCGCCGCCCAGCGGTGAATACCCAGGCGGTCGGCGAGGCGGGCCTGGCTCGCCACCCAGTCGCGCACGGTGACCATGGGGAAATCCGGCCCCCAGGGCTCGCCGGTGGCCGGGTTGACGGTAGCCGGGCCGGTGGAGCCGTGGCAGCCACCGAGGTTGTTGCAGCACACGACGAAGAACCGGTTGGTATCGATGGGCTTGCCCGGCCCGATGCAAGTCTCCCACCAGCCGGGCTTGCGATCCTCGAGCGTCTGGTAACCGGCGGCATGGTGATTACCTGACAGCGCATGGCAGATGAGCACGGCGTTGCTGGCATCGGCATTGAGCTCGCCGTAGGTCTCGTAGACCAGCTCGTAGCCCGGTAGCTCGCGGCCGCACTCGAGGGCCAGCGGCTCGTCGAAGCGTGCGTGGCGCGGTGCCACCAAGCCGACGGAATCGCGCGGGATGGTCTCTGGCATTCGCTGGGAGGCCCTAAGCGTAGACGAGCAGCCGATACTAGCAGACGCGCGGGGCCTTGCAAGACAGCCGCCGCGTTGCCGCGGCGGCGCTCGGGCGGTGAGGCCTCTCGTGGCGTCAGATCAGCGGCGGTGCCACGTGGTTGAGCGGCGGCATCACCAGCATCTTGAGCACCTGCAGCAGAACGATGGCCACCAGCGGCGTCAGGTCCAGGCCGCCGATCATGGGAACGATCTGGCGGATTGGACGCAGCACCGGCTCGGTGAGGCTGTAGAGCAGGGTCTGGGCCGGATGGTAGCGATCCGGCGGCATCACCCACGAGAGCACCGCCTGGATGATGATTGCGATCAGGTAGAGATTGAACAGCAGCGCGAGCAGTTCCGCCGGAGTGCGCACGAACACGTACGCGAGTCTCGGTGTCACGCCGTAGACGAGCATCACCAGCGACAATGACACCGCCTGCAGCAGCACCATGAGCACCACGGCGGAGAGGTCCACGCCGCCCACTCCGGGGATGATTCGCCGAAGCGGTCGCAACACCGGTTGGGTGATGTGCACCAGGAATTGCGATAGGGGGTTGAAGAAGTCCGCCCGCGTCCACTGCAGCAGAAAGCGCAGCATTACCGCCAGGATGTAGAGGCTGAAGGCCGTGTGGATCAGGAATGCGAGCGGATTCCCCAGGTAGTTGCCCATTACTGCTCCCCCAGCATGTCCCCGATTTCCTGCGCCCGTTTCGCCGCCGCCTTCAGTGCGCGGCCGTAGAGCGCGCGTACGTCACCGTCCTCCAGCGTCGAGAGGGCAGCGTCAGTGGTACCGTTCGGAGAGGTGACCCGCTCGCGCAGGCGTGCCGGCGTCTCATCGCTTTCCAGGGCCATGCGTGCAGCGCCGAGCGCCGTCTCGAGCGTGAGCAGCCGGGCCTTCTCCCGCGGTAGGCCGAGATCCACGCCGGCGTCCTCGATCATCTCCATGAGCAGGAAGAAGTATGCCGGACCGCTGCCGGAGACGGCGGTCACCGCATCCATGAGCGCCTCGTCGTCGAGCCACTCGGTCACCCCCACGGCGCGCAGCAGCGATTCCGCGAGGTTCCGCTGCTCCGCGGTCACGTTCGCGTTGGCGTAGAGTGCCGTGGCACCGGTTTGCACCATCGACGGCGTGTTCGGCATGGTGCGCACCACGGCGGCGTCACCGCCGAGCCAGCGACGGATGTCGGGCTCGCGCAGACCCGCGGCGATGGAAATCACCACGCTGCCCTGGGCACGGATGCGCTCGCCGAGGGGCTCGGCGACAGTCTTGACCACCTGGGGTTTGACCGCGAGAACGATGGCCTCGGCGCCGTCCGCCGCCTCCTCGTTGGAGGCGTACGCGCGGATGCCGAAGCGCCCGGTGAGCTCGTCGCGGTGTTTCTCGCTGGGATCGGCGACGCGGATACGATCGGCCGGATACCCGTCGGCCACCAGGCCGCCGATGAGGCTGCGGGCCATATTGCCGCCGCCGATGAAAGTGATGGTGCGGTCGTTCATCTCTACTCGCCTCCCGTCAGTACTGGCGATGGCCGAAGATCGCGGTGCCGACGCGGACCAGGGTCGAGCCCTCGGCGACGGCCGCTTCCAGGTCCGCGGACATGCCCATGGACAGTGTATCCAGCTCGAGGCCGTGTTCGCGTAACGACTCGAGCAGCTCGCGCAGCCGGGCGAACGGCTCACGCTGAGCCTCGAAGCTCTCCGCCGGTGCGGGGATCGCCATGAGCCCCCGCAGATTCAGGCGCGGCAGCTCCGAGATGGTGGCGGCGAGCGCCGGGACCGCCTCCGGCGTGAGCCCGGACTTGCTCGACTCGCCACTGACGTTGACCTGCAGGCAGCAGTCGAGCGGCGGCAGGTGCTCCGGGCGCTGCTCGCTGAGACGACGGGCGATTTTCAGCCGGTCGATCGTGTGCACGACGTCGAACCGCTCGGCGACCGTGCGGGTCTTGTTCGACTGCAGCGGGCCGATGAAGTGCCAGGTGATGGCGAGATCGGCGAGGGCGTCGATCTTCGCCGTGGCGTCCTGGAGGTAGTTTTCGCCGAAGGCCCTCTGGCCGGCGGCGGCCGCCTCGCGAATGGCTTCCGGCGGTTTGGTCTTGCTCACCGCGAGGAGCTCGACGCTTCCGGGTGGGCGCGCAAAGCGTCGCTCGGCGGTGCGAATGCGGTCACGGACTTGCTCGAGGCGCTGGGTGATGGTGTTCATTGTTGCCTGGTTCAGGGTCTATCTGTAGCTTCTGCGCTCAGTCGGAAGTCACAACGAACACCACGGAATGTCTGCTCGGGGGACGGATGGACATCGCAGATCTGCTTGCCTTCGGCGTAAAGAACAACGCCTCTGACCTGCATCTCTCCGCTGGTTTGCCGCCAATGATACGTGTCGACGGCGACGTGCGTCGAATCAACCTGCCCGCCATGGAGCATCAGCAGGTGCACTCGCTGATCTACGACATCATGAACGACAAGCAGCGGCGCGACTACGAGGAATACTACGAGACGGATTTCTCCTTCGAGATAAAAGGGCTCGCGCGCTTCCGCGTCAACGCCTTCAACCACAACCGCGGCGCCGGCGCCGTTTTCCGGACCATCCCCTCGACCGTGCTCACTCTGGATGACCTGGGGGCGCCGGAGGTGTTCAAGCAGATCGCCGACAACCCGCGCGGGCTGGTCCTCGTCACCGGGCCCACCGGTTCCGGCAAGTCCACCACGCTGGCGGCGATGGTGGACTACAAGAACGAGAACTATCACGAGCACATTCTGACCATCGAGGACCCCATCGAGTTCGTCCACGATTCCAAGAAGTGCATCGTCAACCAGCGCGAGGTCCATCGCGACACCCACGGCTTCGCCGAGGCCCTGCGCTCGGCGCTGCGCGAGGACCCGGACGTCGTCCTCGTCGGCGAGCTGCGCGACCTCGAGACCATTCGCCTGGCGTTGACCGCGGCCGAGACGGGTCATCTCGTCTTCGGCACCTTGCACACCAGCTCCGCGGCGAAGACCATCGATCGCATCATCGACGTCTTTCCCGCCGCCGAGAAGGCCATGGTCCGGTCGATGCTCTCCGAGTCCCTGCGCGCAGTGATCTCCCAGAGCCTGCTCAAGCGCGCCGGCGGTGGCCGGATTGCCGCCCATGAGATCATGATCGGCACGCCGGCCATCCGCAACCTGGTGCGCGAGGACAAGGTGGCGCAGATGTACTCCGCCATTCAGACCGGCCAGGGCCAGGGCATGCAGACCCTCGATCAGAACCTCCAGCAGCTCGTGCGCCGGGGGCTCATCTCGCGCGCCGACGCCCGGGCCAAGGCGGTGGCGAAGGAACAGTTCAACTAAATCGATAGCGATTGCCGCGTGCGTCAGCGCGGCATCGACAGGGGTGCGAAGAGGGGCGCGACATGGATTTCAATGCACTGCTCGAACTGATGGTCACCAAGAAGGCCTCGGATCTGTTCATCACCTCCGGGCTCGCCCCGAGCATGAAAGTCTCGGGGCGGATCATGCCGGTGACCAAGACCAAGCTCAGCCCGGAGCAGGCGCAGCAGGTGGTGTTCTCCATCATGAACGAGCGCCAGCGCCGCGAGTTCGAGACCACGCACGAATGCAACTTCGCCATCAGTGCCAAGGGACTCGGCCGGTTTCGCGTGAGCGCGTTCTATCAGCGCAGTAACGTGGGCATGGTGCTGCGCCGCATCGAGACCGAGATCCCCACGGTGGATCAGCTGAGCCTGCCGCCCATTCTCAACGACCTGTCGATGACCAAGCGCGGGCTGATCATCTTCGTCGGCGCCACCGGCACCGGTAAGTCCACCTCGCTGGCGGCCATGATCGGGCACCGTAACGAGCATTCGACCGGGCATATCATCACCATCGAGGACCCCATCGAGTACATGCATGCTCATCGCAGCTGCATCGTGACCCAGCGCGAGGTGGGCATCGACACGGAGTCTTTCGACGTGGCGCTGAAGAACACGCTGCGCCAGGCGCCGGACGTGATCCTCATCGGCGAGATCCGTTCCCGCGAGACCATGGACTACGCCATCGCCTTCGCCGAAACCGGCCACCTGTGCCTCGCCACGCTTCACGCGAACAACGCCAACCAGGCGATGGACCGCATCATCAACTTCTTCCCCTCCGACCGCCGCGATCAGCTGTTCACCGACCTGTCGCTGAACCTCAAGGCGGTGATCGCCCAGCAGCTGCTGCCGTCCCCGGACGGCAAGGCGCGCGTGCCCGCGGTGGAGATTCTCATCGGCACGCCACTGGTCTCGGACAAGATCCACAACGGCGAGGTGCACGAGCTCAAGGACATCATGAAGCGCTCCAACGAGCAGGGCATGCAGACCTTCGACCAGAACCTCTATCAGCTCTACAGCGAGGGCCGGATTACCTATGAGGACGCGCTGCGTTACGCCGACTCGGCCAACGAGGTGCGGTTGATGGCGAAGCTCGGCGATGACGGCCGCCGCCAGAAGATGGAAGAGATGGCCGACAGCATTGGCTTGCAGGTGGATGAGTAGGGCGGATGTTGTCGCTGACCATGTTGGGTCGGGACTGATGCACGGGCGCGGTATCCGGGCGTGGGAGGCCTCTTTGGCGGCCAGTTGAACGACCCAAGTTCAAAGACGAAAGAACATACTAACCTTTGCGAAAGTATTGCCAAGCGGCTGTCCGCTTGCCACTTTGAACTTCCTTGGATGGCAGGTGGCAAGTTGAAAGCGGCAAGCTTCAAGAGGCGGTACCGGGGACGACGCCGCCGCAGCCAGACGCTTTTGACTTTGCACTTTTGATTTTTGCCTGCGCCGCACCCGTAGGCGCGAGGCGCGCCTACGGGTGCGGCGCAGGCATCTCCGCCAGATGGACGCTCGCGAGCAGCCCCTCGAGCTCGTCGAGCCAGGGTTCCAATCGGCCTTCGGGCAGGCATGCCGCCAGGGGCATGGCCTGGCGGTGCACCGCCGGGAGCTCGGCGAGATAGTGCCGCAGCAGGGTGAGGCCCTCGCCCTCGAAACAGCCCGGGCCGCCGGCCATGCTCGCCACCCGGGCGGGGATGCTCGCGTCCTCGAGGGATTTCACGCCGGCGATTGCCTCGGGTGGCAGGCCGGGGAGCAGAAAATGGGATGGGCACAGCCGTGCGGGCACGTCCCGCCAGGCGCCGAGAATCACCAGGACCGGCGGTGGATCCGTGCGCTCGGCAAGGGCGAGCACCGGGCCGATACCGGCACCCTCCGCGAACAGCAGTGGCGCGCTGGGGTAGTGCTGGGGCAGTGCGTCGCCGGTGAGCGGGCCTGTCGTGACCGTCGCGCCCAGCGTGAGCCCGGCGGGCAACCCGCCGGGTGGCAGTAGGCCGCCGGCCCAGCCCTCGCGCGCGCTGGCGTGGGTCAGCGGCAGAAAACAGGTCTGCTCGTCGAAGTCCAGCCGGACGTACTGGCCGAGATCGAAGTCGGTGGGCAATCCGGCGAGTCGCAGCCACCACCAGCCACCGGCGACGCGGTCGAGCCCTGTGACCCGCCGTTGCATGGTCACCGTCCCTCGTCCCCCTGGTGAACCAGGCAGCCACCCACGATGGTGTGAGTGGCCCGGCCGGTGAGCTCCCAGCCGAGGAACGGCGAATTGTGCCCGCGACTGCGCAGGGTTTCCTGACGACACCACCATACGGCGTCCGGATCGAACAGGCATATGTCCGCGGGTGCCCCTTCGGTGAGCCGTCCGCCGGGCAGGCCAAGCATGTCCGCAGGGCCGGTGGTGATCCGCGCCAGTGCGTCGATCAGCGGCAGAACACCCTCTTCGACGAGGCGCAGAGTCAGTGGCAGCAGGGTGTCGATACCGCTGCCACCGGGGGCGGTCGTGGCGAACGGGCCGTCCTTCGCGTCGGCCCCGTGGGGATGGTGTCCGGAGCAGATCACGGCAATCTCGCCCTCGGCGACCGCCGTCCGCAACGCCTGGCGGTCACCGGTGGTGCGCAGCGGCGGGCGCAGGTGGAAGCGCGGGTCGAACCCGGCGGCATCCTGCTCGGCGAGGAACAGCTGGGGCAGCGCCACGTCCGCGCTTACGCGAGCGCCGTCGGCCACGGCCTGGCGCAGGTACGGCAGGCTTGCCGCTGACGATAGCCGGGTGAAGTGCACGCGTGCTTCGCCGTCGGCGGCGAGGGCGAGCGGTCGGGCGAGCCCCGCCGTTTCGGCCGCGACCGGGATGCCGGGCAGCCCCAGGCGGGTCGCCAGGGGGCCTTCGTGAAGGCAGCCCGCTTGCCCCAGTGCCGGGTCCAGGGGGGTGAGCAACACCGGAAGGTCGAATGTCGTGGCGTATTCCAGGGCGCGGCGCAGTACCAGGGTGTCGGCAACAGGGTGGTCGCCGTCGCCCACCGCCGGGCACCCGGCCCCGCGTAGCGCGGCCATTTCGGCGAGCTGTTCGCCGGCGAGTCCGCGCGTGAGCGCGCCCACCGGCAGCACGTTGGCGGCACCCGCCTCGGCGGCGCGCCGGCGGATCAGCTCGGCCACAGGTGGCGTGTCGGTTACCGGTTCGGTGTCGGGCGGGCAGACCAGCGTGGTGATGCCGGCAGCGGCGGCCGCGCGTGCTTCACCGGCGACCGTGGCCCGGTGCTCCGGGCCGGGCCGGCCCAGGCGTGCGCCGACGTCGATGAGCCCGGGGCAGACCACGCGACCGCTGGCCTCGATGATTTCGTCGGGGGTGAAGTCCTCCGGGGCGCTGCCGCGGTGGCTGATCAGACCGTCGGCGATGCACAGATCGGTGACTGCGTCGTGGCCGTCGGCGGGGTCGATGACCCGACCGCCTCGAATCAGGATGCGCTTCATGCCTCCTCCACGCTGGCCTGTGCGCGACTGCCCAGAACCATGGACATGACTGCCATTCGCACGGCGATACCGTTGGTCACCTGTTCCAGGATTACCGAACGTGGTCCGTCGGCGACGGCGCTGTCGATCTCCACGCCGCGATTGATCGGCCCTGGATGCATGACGATGGCGTCCGGCTTGGCGGTGGCCAGGCGCTCCTCGCTCAAACCGTAGTGCTGATAGTACTCGGTCTCGCTCGGCAGTAGTGCGCCCTCCATGCGTTCGCGCTGCAGTCGCAGCATGATCACCACGTCCACATCCTTCAGGCCGCTGGCCAGGTCGTGATGGACGTGCACGCCCAGCCCCTCGATGTCCCTGGGCAGGAGCGTGCGCGGCGCGATCACGCGCACTTCGCCCGCGCCCAGGCCGTTCAACGCGTGAATCTGCGAGCGCGCCACCCGCGAGTGAAGCACGTCGCCGACGATGGCCACCCGCAGGGGCTCGAAAGCGCCCTTGTGGCGGCGGATGGTGAACGCGTCGAGCATGGCCTGGGTAGGGTGCGCGTGACGCCCGTCGCCGGCGTTGAGAACGGCGACCTCCTCGCCCACGTGGTCGGCCACATAGGCGGCGGCGCCGCTTTCGTTGTGGCGTACCACGAACATGTCCGCCTGCATGGCCTCCAGGTTGCGGAGCATGTCCAGCAGGCTTTCGCCCTTGGTAGTGGTGGTGGCGACGTTGACGTTGAGCACGTCCGCCGAGAGGCGTTTGGCCGCCAGCTCGAAGGTGGTGCGCGTACGCGTGCTCGATTCGAAGAACAGGTTGATCACCGTGCGGCCCCGCAGCAGCGGGACCTTTTTCACCGATTTGCCGATCACGCCGGTGAACGACTCGGCGGTGTCGAGGATGCGGGTCAGCAGCTCGCCGGGAACGCCCTCGGTGGTCAGAAAGTGGCGCAGGCGGCCGTCGCTGTCGATCTGTTCGGTCATGAGCGGCGCTTTTCGATGGTGAGGGTGAGCGGGTCCGGGCCCGACAGGTGAACGGCCTCGTCGGCGGCGAGGGAGACGCAGGCGCCGGTCACGTCCGCGGCCACCGGCAGCTCGCGCTCGCCTCGATCGATGAGTACCGCCAGCCGCACCGCGGCGGGACGCCCGAAGTCGAAGAGCTCGTTGAGCGCGGCGCGGACCGTACGCCCCGTGTAGAGCACGTCGTCGACGAGGACGATCACTCGGTCGTCCACGGTGAAGGGCAGCTCCGACGGCCGCACCGTCGGGTGCAGCCCCGCGCGGGAGAAATCGTCCCGGTAGAAGTTGATATCGAGCCGGCCGAGGGGCGTCGCCAGCGCCATGCGACGGTGAAGGTGCTCGGCGAGCCACACACCGCCGGTATGCACACCGACCATCGCGACGCGTTCCGGGGCGACGCCGTCGAGGCGTGCCCGGAGTGCGTGTTCCATGTCCCCGAGCAGGCTCGGGACGTGCGGGAGCTCAGTCATCGTAACCCCTGCTCGCTGAACCAGGTCTCCAGAATGACGGCCGCCGAGACGGCGTCCAGTCGCGACTTGTCGCGGCGGTGGCGCACCGGGCGGCCGGTGGCGGCCAGGCGTTCGCCCGCTTCGTGGGATGATAGCGCCTCGTCCACCGTGTGCACCGGCAGCGCGAAGCGTCCGGCCAGGCGGCGGGCGAAACGCTCCGCCGCCCGCGTGCTCTCCGAGTCGCTGCCGTCGGTGTGCCGCGGCACGCCCACGATCAAGGCCGCAGGGCGCCACTCCTCGATCAGGGCCTCGACGGCCGCCCAATCCGGTGCGCCCTGCTGTGCAGCCAGAGTCGTGAGGGCGTGAGCGCTCGCGGTGATGCGCTCACCGCCGGCAACGCCGATGCGTGCCAGGCCGAAGTCGAACGCGAGGTAGCTGTCGGCGCCCATGGGAGTCAGTGCCGGCTTCGGGCCGGGGGCGCGACGGTGTGGTTGCTGTGGGCACCGTGTCTCATCCGGGCGGCTCCCAGCGGTCGATGGTCTCGTCGACGTCGGTGCGGCTTTCAGGCGTGTCCGGTATCCGACGACAGCAGGCTCAGGTCTACGCCCAGTGACGCGGCGGCCGCGTACCAGCGCTGATCGCTCGGGCGATGAAAGAGGATGTCCAGCGACGCCGGCCCGTTCAACCAGGTGTTCTCCGCCAGTTCGCGTTCCAGCTGACCGGCGCCCCAGCCGGCGTAGCCGAGCGCGAGTAGCCACTCCGCCGGGCCCTCGTCACGGGCGATGGCCTCGAGAATATCCCGCGAGGTGGTCACGCCGAGATCATCGGCGACGGTGAGGCTGGAATCCCAGTCGCCCAGCGGGCGGTGGAGCACGAAGCCGCGCTCGCGTTGAACCGGTCCGCCGGCGTAGACCGGACGGGCGGCCACCTCCGAGTCTTCCAGCGGAATCTCCAGGTGCTCCAGGAGCTCACCGACGGTAATCCCGGAGGGGCGGTTGATCACAATGCCGAGCGCCCCGTCGGTATTGTGCTCGCACAGGTAGGCGACGCTCTGCGAGAAGTTCGGGTCCGCGAGCGTCGGCATCGCGATCAGCAGCTGATTGGTCAGGTTGCTCTCATCACCCATAGCTTCACAGTATCCGCCACGCATTCGGGGGCCCACAAGTCCGGATGGCGCCGTTGACGGCGGCGCCCGTGTGCGTCAGTCGGCACGAAAACGCGTGCCCGGGGCGAACTCCCAGGTGCGCGTGATGACCAGCAGATCCTTGCCTTCCAGCACCTCCGGCGGTACCGGGGCGAACGGGCCGGCAAGGTCGACGATGCGCTGCGCGGCCTGGTTGAGGACGGGGTGGGCCGAGGCGCGAAGCACCTCGACCGCACGCACGTCGCCTTCGGGCGTCAGCGTGACTTCGAGGATAAGCCGCCCCGACAGTCGTTCGCGGCGTGCCTCCCGCGGATAGTTGAGGTTGCCGACGCGCTCGACCTTGTCGATCCAGCTGCGCATGTAGGCCGCCGCGGCATGGGAGCGGGTGCGGGCGTTGATGCGTCGCTTGTCGGGGAAGCGGGCATCGATGCGCTCGCTCGGTGTGGAGAACTCGCTCGCCGAGGCCACACGCCGGCTGGTGTCGATGAGCTCCGCGGCCGAAGGGGCGTCGCGTTGCTCCTTCGAGGGTGCATCGGGGGTTTGTTCCGGCTGGCCGCCGCCGGTGACACTGCGCTGGCGTTCAGGCTCGGGCTCCGGGTGCGGCGCAGGGGCGGCATTGACGCTGTGCCGGCCTTCGCTGACGCCGGGCGTGAGCGCCTTCTGTGGCTTCTCCGGGCGGATCGCTTCCTCGCTGGAGCCGCCGCCGTCCTGATTGGCGCTTGCGAGAAAATCGTAGTCCTCCGGCGCCTTTTCCTGCGGATCGGTCGCCAGGGCGATCTCGATCATGGGCGACGGCGTGCGCGGGTCCGGGAAGCTCCAGGCGAAGCCCACCCCGAGCAGGATCACCGCGTGAACCACCACGGATATCAGCAGCGTGGCGGCCATCGTGCTGTCGCCGGCTATGGTCCTTGGCCTCGGCATCCTTCCACTCATGTCTCGGGCCGGTTCGAAGATCGTGCGTGCACAGGCGTGGCAATGCGTGCCAGCACGGCGCCGGCGATTATACCGTTGACGGCGCCGAAG
This sequence comes from Arhodomonas sp. AD133, assembly GCF_051195215.1. Taxonomy (NCBI): domain Bacteria; kingdom Pseudomonadati; phylum Pseudomonadota; class Gammaproteobacteria; order Chromatiales; family Ectothiorhodospiraceae; genus Arhodomonas; species Arhodomonas sp. AD133. The sequence continues at coordinate 99,765 of NZ_JBNAZM010000010.1, forward strand.
GCGACCGCCGCGGTCATCAGCCACGGTAACAGATAGAGCAGTGCCGGGTGTGGCACCAATAGCCACCAGGCCAGGAGAAATTGTCCGCCCATATGCGCGCAGGCGGCCAGCACGCTGTAGCCGAGCGGGCCCGTGCGCGGTATCCGGTGGCCGGCGCCCAGCGCGAGTACGGCCGCAGTGGTGCCGGCGGCACTGAGCATGAATCCCGGTGACAGGAAGCTGCCCACCACCAGACTGCCGGCGAGCACGCGCAGCCCGGCGACCCAGGCGGCGGTGCGCCAGCCGTAGCAGCACACCGCGAAGACCGTGATGACGTTGGCGAGCCCCGGCTTGATCCCGGGCACGGGGCTCGGCAGTTGCGCCTCCAGGGCGTGAATGGCCACTGCAAGCGCGGCCAGCGCGGCGATGCGGACGTCTTCCCGGGAGGCAGTGAGGGTGTTGGCCCCGGCGGTCACTGGTTTATGGCGTCGAAGTGTGGTTGCCCGCCGGTGACCTGGACCACGACGCGATTCGGCAGACACACCGCCGTCTCGCCCGGCCGGGTCAGCCAGCCGGCGCGGACACAGAGCTTGCGCCGCCCGGGGGAGTCGGTTACCCGGATGCGTCCCTCGCTTACGGCAATGGCGGTGACGCCGAGCGGCCCGGTCACCTGAAAGCGTTGCGGGGCGGCGAGCTCGACGCGCCTGGCGAGCTCTCCGGTCACCCAGACCTCGGCGCGCTCACCGGTGCCGGCCCGGGGGGCGAGCGTGGCGTGGAGCGTCACGACCAGTGCCACTGCGGCGGCGACGATGATCACGTCCGTCGTGCTTACCATGTGGCCTCCTCGACCAGCGGCGGAGGCGGCGTCTGCTCGAAGCCGATGCGCTCGAGCATGGCGCGGGTGGTGTGAACCCCGCCGTTGTCGTCCACCAGCAACACACGGCGTACGCCGAGGTCACGGGCAACGGTCTGCCATTCCCCGGGGCCGGCGACGAACAGTGCCGTGGCCGCGGCGTCGGCGAGCGCTGCATCGTCGGCGATGACGGTGACCGAGCGCGTGTCGCGGGCCGGCCGGCCACTGGCGGGGTCCAACAGGTGGTGGTACCGGATGCCGTCGTGCTCGAAGTAGCGCTCGTAATCGCCGCTGGTGAAAATCACCTCGCCGGCTTCGAGGGTGGCGGCGGCAAGCAGGCCCTCGCCGCGCGGCGCGCGGATGCCGATGCGCCACGGCCGCTCGGCGGGGCGTCCGAATGCCCCGATGTCACCGCCCATGCTTACCAGCGCCGCCCGGGCGCCGTGCTCGCGCAACAGTGTCAGCGCCCGGTTCACGGCCACGCCCTTGGCGAAGGCACCGAGATCGATCTGGACCGCCGTGCCGTCACTGCGCAGCGTGCCGTCGCCGAGCTCGAGGTCGGCGAGTCTCGGCGAGTCGGCGAGCACCGCGTCGATTGCCGTATCGGGCGGTGGCCGCTTCGGCAGCGCCGTGCCACGGTCAAATCCCCACAGTCGGACCAGGGCCCCGATACCCGGGCTGAATCGCTCGCCGCTCGCCTGCTCCAGGCGCCGGGCGCGGCGGATGAGCTCCGAGAGCGCTGGCGGCACCTCGGTGGTACGGCCGGCGGCGAGTGCCCGGTTGATGCGCGCCAGGCCGTCGCCCTGCCACGGGTGCCATTGCCGGTGCCAGGTCCGCAGTTTCTCGTGGAGCGCTTCGGTGGCCGCACGAGCCCGCGCCTCGTCGAGGCCGTAGAGCGTGACTTCCACCACCGTCCCGAAGGCGTAGAGGCGTTCGCGGTACGGTGGCTGCGGGCTGCAGCCGGCGAGTGCCGCCACGGCGAGCATCAGCACGGCCATGGCCGCGCGGGCAGTCGTGCAACCGTTGCCGGTGGGCGCGGGCTGTGGGGTGACGGCGTTCGCCGTAATCAAATCAACCCCGGCCTTCCAGCTCCCGCGCCAGGACATCGAAGAGCTGACCGGCGATGTTGAGGCCGTAGAGCGCGTCGAGCTCGCGCACGCAGGTGGGGCTGGTGACGTTGATCTCGGTGAGCGCGTCGCCGATGACGTCCAGGCCCGCGAAGTACAGCCCGCGTTCGCGCAATGCCGGCGCCACCTGTTCCACGATCCAGCGGTCGCGCTCGCTGAGCGCGACCCCTTCGCCGCGGCCGCCAGCGGCAATGTTGCCACGGGTCTCACCGCTGGCTGGAATGCGCGCGAGGGCATAGGGGACCGGCTCGCCGTCGATTACGAGGATGCGTTTGTCGCCGGCACTGATCTCCGGAAGGTAGCGCTGCGCCATGACGTAACGCTGCCCGCGCTGGGAGAGCGTCTCGATGATTACCGTGGTATTGGGGTCGCCGTCGTCGACCACGAAGACCGACTCGCCGCCCATGCCGTGCAGGGGCTTGAGTACCGCACGGCCGTGCTCGTGGATGAACGCGCGGATCGGCTCCGCGCGCATGTCCACCAGGGTCGGCGTGCAGCACTGCGGGAAGTGTGCCGTGTAGAGCTTCTCCTGGGCGTCGCGCAGCCCCGCCGGCCGGTTCGCGACGAGCACGCCCGCGCGTTCGGCGATCTCGAGGATGTAGGTCGCGTAGAGGTACTCGCTGTCCACCGGCGGGTCCTTGCGCATGAGCACCAGATCCAGATCCGCGAGCGGGCGCCGCCGGCCGTCGCCGAGCTCGAACCAGCGGTAGTTGTCATCGCGCACGTGCAGGGCGCGCATGTGCGCGAACGCCTCACCGTCGCGCAGCGAGAGGTCGGCAAGCTCCATGTACTGGATTTCCCACCCGCGGCGCTCCGCCTCGAGCAGCATGGCGAGCGTGGTGTCCTTGTATGGCTTGATGGTGGCGATGGGGTCCATCGCCACGCCGAGGCGCACGCTCATGCGGGGTCCTCCACGGCGGCGAGCTCGCGGGCGGCGGCAAGCAGTGCCAGGCGTGCGATCACGCCGTAGGCATAGAAGCGGTTGACGCTGGCGTCGGGAGCGCGGCGCTCGTCGGGGCAGTTGCAACTCTTCGCGAATGCGAGGGACTCGAAGGTCATGCCCGGCGCGTTCAGGTTCTCGTCGTGGCCCTTGCCGTGGTGGACGCGGTAGAAGCCGCCGACGACGAAGTGGTCGATCATGTAGACCACCGGCTCGGCGCTGGAATCCCCCGGGCCCCAGGTCTCGCTGGTGTGCACCCCCTCCTGGATGAGCAGGCGGGAGACGGCGAGCCCCTCCTTGACCGCGCTCATGCGGTTGCGTTGCTTGCGATTGAGCTGGCGGACTTCTTCGCCGCTGTGCGCGGTCATCACGCCCATGCCGTAGGTGCCGGCGTCTGCCTTGATCACGACGAAGGGCTCGCGGTCGACGCCGTGAGCGCGGTAGCGCTCGCGGATCTCGTCGAGCAGCTGTTCCACGTTGTGGGTGAGGCAGTCGTCGCCGTTGCCGCGGTTGCGAAAGTCGACTTCGCCACAATCCCGGTGCAGCGGTGTGATCAGCCATGGATCAATGCCGACGAATTCACAGAATTCTTCGGCCACCTGGCGATACTGGTCGAAATGGTCGCTTTTCCGGCGGTTGCTCCAGCCGAGCTCGAGTGGTGGCATCACCGGTTGTTCCAGCCCTTCGAGGATTGCCGGGCGGCCGCCGGAGAGGTCGTTGTTGAGCACTACCAGGCACGGGTCGAAGTCGGCGACGCCGACGCGGTTGCCGCTACGCACCAGGGGCTCCAGCACGACCTCGTCGCCGTCGGCGGTGGCAACCCGCGTGGGGCCGTCGAGCTCGTCGATCAGCGAGCCGACACGCACATCGTAGCCGGCACGCCGGAAAAGCGCCTCGAGAGTGGCCACGCTCTGCAGGTAGAATCCGTTGCGGGTGTGGTTCTCGGGGACGATCAGCACCGAGCAGGCATCCGGGCAGAAACGCTCCATCGCGGACTGGATGGCCTGCACGCACAGGGGCTCGAATTCCGGGGCGAGGTTGTTGAACCCGGCCGGGAAGAGGTTGGTATCCACTGGCGCGAGCTTGAAGCCGGCATTGCGCAGGTCGACGGAGGCGTAGAATGGCGCGGGGGTGAGCCGCCATTGTTCGCGTAGCCAGCGCTCGATGTGACTGCGGCGTTCCAGCAGCACGCTTTCGAGCTGCTGCAAGGGGCCGTTGAGCGCGGTGGTGAGGTGGGGAACCGCCTCCAGGGGGGTGACTGACATGGCGTGCCTCGTCTGTGGCCCGGATCTGAAACGAAGGATCGCGCTGCGGATTGTACCGCAGTGGTCGAGTGATTAAACTCGGCGGCACAATGGATTTGTCTGCGTCGCGACGGGGCGGCGGCACACCGGAAGACGTCTCGGGGGAGCCGGTGACAGCACAGGAAGACAAGCGGATGACCGGGCTGAAGGTCATGGTCATCGACGACAGCAAAACGATCCGGCGTACGGCCGAAACGCTGCTCAGGAAAGAGGGCTGCGAGGTCATCACCGCCACGGACGGGTTCGAGGCGTTGGCCAAGATCGCCGATCACCGGCCGGAGATCATCTTCATCGATATCATGATGCCCCGGCTGGACGGCTATCAGACGTGCGCGCTCATCAAGAACAACCGCACTTTCCGTGACACGCCCGTGATCATGCTTTCGAGCAAGGACGGTCTGTTCGACCGGGCGCGAGGGCGGATAGTGGGCTCCGAGCAGTACCTCACCAAGCCCTTCACCCGGGATGAGCTGCTCGGTGCGATACGCCGGCACCTGGCACGTGCGGCGTAAAACAGCAATTCGTCGATAACCGGCGCCCCGCGGCGGGGCATAAAGGAATACGAACCGCATTTTCAATTGGGGGGACGCGCAATGACCCGCATTCTCGTGGTGGACGATTCGCCCACCGAGACCCACGTGTTGAAGTCCATGCTCGAGCAGCATGGCTACGAAGTGAGCATCGCTGAGGACGGCGACGAGGGCATGGACAAGGCCCGCCGTGAACGCCCGGACGTCATTCTCATGGACATCGTGATGCCCGGCGTCAACGGCTTCCAGGCAACGCGCAAGCTCACGCGCGACCCGGAGACCTCTTCGATCCCCATCGTGATCATCAGCACCAAGGACCAGGATACCGACCGTATCTGGGCCAAGCGTCAGGGCGCGCTCGATTACATCACCAAGCCGGTCACCGAGGACGAGCTCCTCGGCAAGATCGACGCTGCCCTCAAGGGCTGAGGCGGGCATGGCAGCAGCCGCGCCCTTTGAGCAGCTGCGTCGGCTCGAGCGGCTCGGGCTCGAACACGGTGCCGACCTGCCGGCCCAGGAGGAGGCGCGCAGCCACTGGACGGGGGTCGGTTTCCGTATCGGCGGACGGCACTTCGTCACCCCCATGGAAGAGGTTGCCGAAATACTGCCAGTGCCCGAGCTCTCGCGGGTGCCACACGCCCGCGCCTGGGTGCGCGGCATCGCCAACGTACGCGGCACGCTCCTGCCGGTGATGGACCTCGTCGGCTTCCTCGGCATGGGTGCGGTTTCCGGTACCCGGCTCGTGCGTGTGCTGGTGATCGACCAGGCCGGCGTGAACGCGGGATTGCTCGTCGACGAGGTGCTCGGGATGCGCCATTTCCTCGCCGAGGAGCAGCGGGACGCGGACGCGGCGCTGCAGGAGTCGCTCGGTACACCCGGCGCCTATGTCGACGGCGTCTTCGAACACGCAGGTGCACGCTGGCCGGTGTTCAGTATGGCCGCATTGGCCAAGGATCCGGCCTTTCTCAAGGTCTCGGAGTAGCGCGCCGGCGCCCCGTTGCGCCGGTCATTCTCGTCAGGAGGAATCGTAGCTATGGCTAGGGAGGACAAGCGGCGGCGGTCGACCCGCTTACAACGGGTGGCTGACCTGCTCACCGTGGTGGCGGCCGTCGCTATCATCGCCATGGCCGCCAGCTTTGCTCTGGTGGCCTATTACGGCGACATCGACCAGGCGTACATCACGCGTGCCGACGACGTGCGTGTGCAGTCGCAGAAGATCGCCAAGAACGCCTCCGAGGCGGCGAACGGCAAGACCGACGCCTTCGCCCTGTTGAAGGATGCCCGCGATCAGCTGCAGGCGAACATCGACGTGCTCGTCAACGGCAATCCGGAAACGGGGCTGCCGGCCACCGCCGAATCCTCCGAACAGGCAGCCGACGCGCTGGAGAAGGTGGTCCGGCCCTGGGAAGAGATGCGCAATGGCGTGAACGCAATCCTCGACCGGCGTGACATGGTGGTCCAGGCGAACGTCGTCGCCGAGCGCTTCCGCGTCGCCGTGCCGCGCCTTCAGCAATCGGCGCAGCAGCTCGCCGATCAGCTCTCCGAGGCCGGTGCGAGCACCCGTCAGGTGGTGCTCGCCTCCCGGCTGGATTTGATGGCCGAGCGCATCGGCCGCCACCTGGGCGAGATGGTGCGCGGCGGTGTGGGTAACATCACCGCCGCCCAGCGTCTGGGCAACGCCACCCAGAGTTTCGGCAACATCGTCGAGGCCCTCCAGCAGGGCGGCGAGGAGCTCAATGTGGCCCCCGTTCAGGGGCAGGCGGCCGAGGAGACCCTCGGCGGTATCGCCGAGCAGTTCGGCAACATGTCCTCGAGTGTGCGCGAGCTTCTTGGTCAGTCGCCCGAGCTGTTCCGTGTGCGTGACGCTGCGGACAACATCTTCATCACCTCCGAGCAATTGCTCGCGACCGCCGAGCACCTCATCGGCGTGTACCAGGGGCTCGCGCAGGCACGGCCCGTCAAGCCCTGGCTGCCCTATGTTCTCGGTGCCGTCGCCCTGTTGGCGCTGGTGCTGCGCGGTATCGTCGCCTGGCGGGTGAGCCGCGATGCGGTGGCTCACGCCGAGGCCGAGCGCGAAAGGGTCAACGAGGCCAACCGCCGGAACCAGGAGGCGATCCTCAACCTGCTCGACGAGATCGAGGGCCTCAAGGAGGGTGACCTCACCGCCCACGCATCGGTGGGTGAGGAGATCACCGGTGCCATCGGTGACGCCTTCAACGACGCCATCGACGCGCTTCGCAACCTGGTGACCACCATTAACGAGACCTCGGTACAGGTGTCTTCGGCGGCGCAGCAGACGCAGGCGACGGCCATGCACCTCGCCGAGGCTTCCGACCACCAGGCGCACCAGATCACGGCGGCTTCCGCGGCGGTCAACGAAATGGCCGTGTCCATCGACCAGGTGTCGCAGAACGCCGAGGAGTCGGCGCGCGTCGCGCAGCAGTCGGTGGAACTCGCCACCCGTGGCGCGGAGACGGTGAAGCGCACCATCGAGCAGATGGACAGCATCCGCGAGCAGATCCAGGAGACCTCCAAGCGGATCAAGCGCCTCGGTGAGTCCTCCCAGGAGATCGGTAACATCGTCGAGCTCATCAACGACATTGCCGATCAGACCAACATCCTCGCCCTGAACGCTTCCATCCAGGCGGCGATGGCCGGCGAGTCCGGTCGCGGCTTCGCGGTGGTGGCCGACGAGGTGCAGCGCCTCGCCGAGCGTTCCGGCAACGCCACCAAGCAGATCGAGGCGCTGGTGCGCACGATCCAGACCGACACCAACGAAGCGGTGATCTCCATGGAGCAGAGCACCGCCGGCGTGGTTGCCGGTGCCCGTCAGGCCGAGGAAGCCGGTGACGCACTGCGCGAGATCGAGAACGTCTCCGACCAGCTCGCCGGGCTGATCCAGAGCATCTCGGACGCCTCGCGTCAGCAGGCCAACGCTGCGGCCAACGTCTCCGACACGATGAACGTCATCCAGGAGATCACCTCGCAGACGTCCGCGGGTACCAACGAGACGGCGACGTCCATCGGCAACCTTGCGGACCTGGCCAACGAGCTGCGCGCATCGGTTGCCGGCTTCAAGCTGCCCGACGAGCAGCAGGGCTGACACGCCGGAGCCCGCCGGCGCGATTTGTGGATGCCGCGTCGCCGTCGGGGTGGCCAAGGCGCGGGGAGGGAAACGCAGTGGCGCTGAATGAACCGCGAACAATGCGGCCCGACGGGCCGTCAGTGTCGGCCCCGACAGCGATTGCCCCGGGGCGGGGGGCTCGTGCCGGAGCACGCTCGCGCGCTGATGCCACACCGCGAGCTCAGTGTCCCGACGTGCCCGCAGCGGCATGTGCGGTAGGCGTGGACGGCCTCTAGGGAGACTTCAGTGACCGCTGTCGCAGTACCAACGGATGCATGGCCGGTTTCCGGGGAGCGTGTCGCAGGCGCGCTGCCCCGGCTCGACGACCGGGCGTTCGAGCGCTGGGCGGCGTTGTTGCGGGCGCGTACGGGCATCGACGTGCCCTCGCAGCGGCGAACCTTCCTGGCCGCGGGGCTCGCCGAACGCGTCCATGCGCTGGGGCTGCCGGGGCTCGATGCCTACTACCGTCACCTGACCAGCGGTGCGGCGGGACCGCTGGAATGGAGCCAGCTGGTCGATCGTCTCACCGTCCAGGAGACCCGCTTCTTCCGCGACCCGAGCGCGCTGGCATTCATCCGGCGCCTGGCGCGCGAGGCGTATCGGGGCAGCGAACGGCCGATCCAGGTGTGGAGCGCCGGCTGTGCGACCGGGGAGGAGGCGTATACCCTCGCACTGGTGCTGGACGCGGAGCTCGCCGATGAGGCGCCGTTTGCGGTGACCGGCACCGACATAAGCTTTCGGGCGCTTGCCTTCGCACGCCGCGGGGAGTATTCGGAGCGCCGTCTCGGCGGCATTCCGGAGTCACTGCGAGAGCGTGGCGTGGAGCGCCTGACGGCAGGGCGTTTCCGCATCGCCGCCCCGGTTCGCCGGCGAGCGTGCTTTCTGCAGATGAATCTGCTCTCGGGTGAGGCCGTGCCGTTGCCGGCAATGGATCTCATCTATTGCCAGAATGTGCTCATCTACTTCGATCGCCACCATCGCGAATGTCTGATCGAGCGTCTCGCCGCGCGGCTCCGGCCGGGCGGGACGCTGGTACTCGGTGGTGGCGAGATGGTGCGCTGCGGTGTGCCGGGGCTGCGGCGGGTGAGCGACGACGATGTACTCGCATTCCGTAAGGATGCTTCTGGATGATGCGGGAGAGCACCATGGATTACAGCGTCCTCGGCTGGGTGAGCGGCGAGCTGGATGTGACGCTCGGGCAGGCAGCCGAGGCGCTCGAGGAGTATGCCGACCAGGGCGGCGACGAGACCCGCTTGCAGTTCTGTGTCACGCATCTGCACCAGGTCCTCGGCATACTGCGCATGCTCGAGCTCGAGGGGGCCGTGCTGCTCGCCGAGGAGCAGGAAGCGGTAGCGCAGGCCCTGCTGGATGGCAGCATCGACGACCGCGACACCGCGAGCGAGGCACTGATGCGTGCCATTCTGCGGTTGCGCCGTCACCTCGAGCGTCTGCACGGCGGACAGGATGATGCCCCGGCGCTGCTGTTGCCCCTGATCAACGAACTGCGCGGCGCGCGCGGGGCCGACAGGCTCGCCGAGAGCACGCTTTTCGCCCCCGACCTCAGTCGCGCCGACCAGCGCGTCGATGCACCGGTGCGCGACGGCAACGACCGGCGGGCGGATGTCGCGCCCAAGGCGCGCGCGGCCTACCAGCGCGGCTTGCTGGGATTTCTCCGCGGCAGCCCCAGTGAGGGGCTCGCCCGCATGGTCGCGGCGCTGGATCAGATGGACGCTGCCTCGCCGGACGAGCGCCGCGCGGCACCCTGGTGGGTGGGTGCGGCGCTGGTCGACGCCGTGCGTGCCGGCAGTCTGGCGGAGGCGAGTGACGAGCTGCGGCCGTTGATCGCCCGCCTGGAACGGGAGATGAAGCGGGTTGCGGATCTCGGCCCGGAGGCCGACGTACCCGTCGATGTCCTGCGCAACCTGCTCTACTACGTGAGTGCTGCCGATACGGCGAGCGATCGCATTGAGCCCGTACAGACGGCTTTCGGTCTCAATGAGCTTCGTGATGCCCAGAGCCGGCTCGAAGCCGAGGCCGCCGACGGCGGCCCGGATGCCGAGGCGTTGCGTACCGTGGCCGCAGTTTTGCGCGAGGACGTCGCGAGCATCAAGGATGGCCTCGACCTTCACGTCCGCGCCGGCGCGGACGATCCCGCCAGGCTGCGCGAGGCCGCCGAGGGAATGCGACGCGTGGCCGACACCCTCGCCGTGCTCGGCCTCGAGAGCCCGCGCCGCACATTGCTCGACCATGCCGAGCTGCTGGAGGATGGAACGGCGGACGAGGCGACGGTCATGCAGGGCGCCGAGGCGCTGCTCTATATCGAATCGGAGCTGGACCGTTATGCCCGGGGCGAGAGCAGCGAATCGGACGGTCAGGAGCACAGCGTCTTCGACAGCGAGTACGAGGCGGTCTCCGCACGCGTGATCGAAGAGGCCATCGCGGAGATGGGGCATGTCCGCGAGGCGATCGTACGCACCCTGGAGAGCGACGGAAGTGCGCCGGATCCGGAGATCGCCCGGCGCTTCGAGACCGTCGAAGGAGCGCTTCGCGTCCTCGGCAACGACCGGGTTTCGGCGCTGTTGCACCAGGCGGCGCGCGCGACCGATGCATTGATGAGCCCCGGTCAGCGGGTCGACGAGACCGCGCTGGACGATCTCGCCGATGCCATCACGAGCCTGGAGTATTACCTTGAGGCCCTGCGTGACGGGCGACGCGAGGCCGAGCGGATTCTGGACGTGGCCGATAGCGTGCTCTCCCGCCTGGTGCCACCGGAGGAGCCGGTTGCCGAGCCGCCGGCGGCCGAAGAGGCTGGTGCGGTCGAGCCGGAAGGGCATGACGACGGTGACGCGGGCACTGCCACCGAGCCGGCGCCGGCCGAGGCATCGCCGGAGGCGGTGGCGGATGCGCCGGCCGCCGGGCGTACCCCCGACCCGGCACAGCCCTCGGGCATCGACTTCGCGCGCAAGCGCGGTCGGGTCGATACCGAGGTGGCGGTTCGCGCCGACGAAGTCGATCCCGAGATCCTGGAGGTCTTCGTCGAAGAGGTGGACGAGGTTCTCGCCACCCTTCGCGAAGCTTTCCCGCAGTGGCGGACCGACGCCGACGACCGCGAGGCCTTGCTGACCACGCGGCGTATGTTCCACACCCTCAAGGGCAGTGGACGGCTGGCGGGTGCTTTGCTCCTCGGCGAGCTGGCATGGTCCGTGGAAAATCTGCTCAACCGGGTGCTCGACGGCAGCCGGGAGGCGGATGCCGAGGTGCACGCCATCGTCGCCGAGGCGATCGAGCTCATGCCGCCGCTCACACAGGCCATGACCGACGGTGGCGATGGTCCGGTGAGTGAGGCGCGCTCGCTCATGGAGCGTGCCATCGCCGCGGCCGACCCCGACGCGGGGGCGGTTCGTGCGGGCGCCGATGCGGAAGCGCCTGCTGCCGGGTCAGTCGAGGACACGGCCGATACGCTGTCTGCCGGCGAGGCGCCCGACTCGGTATCGACACCGGAGGCGGGCGATGACGTCGCGGCGACGGCAGCACCCGGGGTGTCGGTCGACGAGGGCGAGCGTGAGCAGCCGCCGCTGGACGTCGTGCCGGAGGGTGACGCCGACCTGGCGACGGAGCCGGATGACGCCGCGCAGGACGACGCCGCCGGCCCGGCCATGGAGCCGACACTCTACGAGATCTTCCGCAAGGAGACGGAGGATCACCTCGCCGAGATTCCGGGATATTTGTACGTCGACGAGACGGGTGCGCACGTGCCGTGCCATCCCAATGAAGGGCTCATACGGACGCTGCACACCCTCACGGGGTCTGCCCGCATGGCCAACGTCGAGCCGGTCGCCGAGCTCGGCCGCGCCCTGGAGAATCTGGCGCGGGCCCGCCAGTCGGAGTCGACCCTCCTCGACGCCACGGACCAGGCGCTCATCGAGCGCGGCAGGGACGCCATCCGCCAGATCCTCGATGCCCTGGCCGTGGCGGGGACACCGCTGCCCGAGACGGATGCCCTGGTGGCCGAAGCGCAGGCGCGCGGCCGTGTCCGCCCCGGTCCGTCACTGGAGGAGTTGAGCGATCGGGCCCGAATTGCTCCGGCCGGCTACGCGGTGGCGCGTGGTGAGTCCCGTGCGACCGCCATGCCGACGCTGACCCTGCCCGATTCCGGTATGCCGACCGGTTACCCGGCCGGTCGGGGCGAAGGCCGGGCCGCCGCCATGCCGGTGCTGGATGACGAGACCGCTCCCGTGGCCGAGACGAGCGCGGAGCCGTCGCCCGAGGACGCGGCTGCCGAGGAGGTGGTCGCCGATGTCGCCGCGCCGGTACCGGACGGCGACGAGGTGCGTGCGGCAGACCCCGAGCCCGAACCGGAGAGCGGCCCCGCGGAGCCGGACGCGTCCGACGAGTACGACGAGCCCGAGCCGTCGTCGACGCCTGCGGCAACCGAGCCCGTCTCCGCTTCGACGCCGGATCCCGAGCTCGCCGAGATTTTCCTCGAAGAGGCCCAGGACATCCTGCGCTTCCTCGAGGGCACGCTCGATCGCTGGGAGGAAAGCGCCGAGCCGGAGATGCAGGTTGCGGAGCTTCACCGTTCCCTGCACACCCTCAAAGGTGGTGCCCGCCTGGCAGGGTTCCAGGGTATCGGCCGTTTCTGCCACTCGGTGGAGGGGCTGGTCGCCGAGGTCGGTGCCGGGCGCATCGCCGCCGACGACCGCTTCTTCGACCTGATGCACAGCGCGCTCGATGAGCTGGTGGATCTGGTCGAACGGGCGGGCCACGGCGAGCAACCCGAGGCAGACGCCGACCTCGGCGCGCGCCTGGCCACCATGGCACACGGCGACGAGGAGCCCGCGGCACCCGACGATGAGGACGAGCGCGAGCTGCGCGAGGTATTCCTGGAGGAATCCTCGGATATCCTCGCCGAGAACGAGCGCATTCTTCAGGACTGGCGTGAGCAACCCGAGTCGAACGAACCGGCGGAAGCACTGCAGCGCGCGCTGCACACCCTGAAGGGCGGCGCGCGCATGACCGGACTCACCCCGGTCGCGAATCTCGCCCACGGCCTGGAGACCCTGCTGCAGGGGGTCGCCGAGCGTGAAGGCGGCGCGGGCGAATCGCTGTTCGAGTTGCTCGAGGCCTGCAACGACCGCCTTATCCAGCAGCGCGAGGAAGTCGCCGCCGGACAGGCACCGAGTGACGCCGAGGATCTGCTCGCGGCCATTGCCGAGCACGGCGAGCAGGCACCGGCCGCGGCGACACCGCCCGAGCAGGCCGAATCCGGGGGCTCGCGGGCCGATGCCACCGCCACGGAATCCTCCGCCAGGTCCGCGCCATCGGCGGGTACCCGCGGGGATGTCGTACGGGTGGCCGCGGAATCACTGGACAATCTGGTCAATCATGCCGGTGAGGTCAGCATTTACCGCGCCCGCCTGGAGCAGCAGGCCGGAGCGGTGGACTTCAACCTTGCCGAGCTCGACCAGACCGTCACGCGGCTGCGAGAGCAGCTGCGGACCATGGAGATCGAAACCGAAGCGCAGATTCTGCACGGCTTCGGCCACGACGATGTCAGCCAGCGTGACCGGCAGGAGGAGTTCGACCCGCTCGAGCTCGATCGTTTCAGCCGCATGCAGGAGCTTTCGCGGGCGCTGTCCGAGAGTGTCAATGACCTCTCGAGTATTCAGTCCACGTTGCAGACGCTCAATCGCGAGACGGAGACCCTGCTGCTGCAACAGGCCCGCGTGAATACCGATCTCCAGGACGGGCTCATGCGTACCCGCATGGTGCCGTTCGCGAACCTGGTGCCGCGCATGCGCCGCATCGTGCGCCAGGCATCCCACGAGCTCGGCCGGCAGGTGCAGTTGCAGGTCGGCGGCGCCGAGGGCGAGATGGACCGCACGGTGCTCGAGCGCATCGTGCCGCCGCTGGAGCACATGCTGCGCAATGCCGTTGCCCACGGCATCGAGACGCCCGCCAATCGTGAGGCCTCGGGCAAACCGAAGACCGGCACGATTCGCATCGATGTCTCCCGCGAGGGCGCGGACGTCGTGCTGCGGGTGGGGGATGATGGTGTCGGCATGAACCTCGTCGCCATCCGCGACCGTGCCCTGGATCGCGGGCTGATGAAGCCCGATGCCGTGCTCACCGATCGCGAGATCGTGCAGTTCGTGCTCGAGCCCGGTTTCAGCACGGCGTCGCAGGTTACCCAGATCGCCGGGCGCGGTGTCGGCATGGACGTGGTCAATGCCGAGATCAAGCAGCTCGGTGGCAGCCTCGAGATCGACTCGACCTATGGCGAAGGAACCTGCTTCACGGTGCGGCTGCCGTTCACGCTCGCGCTCAATCAGGCCCTGCTCTGCCAGGCCGCGGACGAGGCCTATGCCATCCCGCTGTCGAGCATCGAGGGCGTGGTGCGCGCCGAGCACGGCTTCCTCCGCCGCGCCTTGCAGAGCCGTGAGCAGGCTTACTATGAATACGCCGGCGAGCGCTACGAGCTCCTCAGCCTTGCGAGCCTGCTCGGCGCGGGTGACGTCCATACCCCTGATGATCGCGCTCTTGCACCGCTGATTCTGGTCCAGGCCGGTGAGCACCGGGTGGCGCTGCATGTCGACGGGTTGATCGGCAGCCGCGACATCGTGGTGAAGTCGCTCGGCCCGCAGATCAGCGGTATTCCGGGCATCTTCGGGGCCACCATTCTCGCCGACGGCCGGGTCGTGCTCATCCTCGACGTGGGGGCGCTCATGCGCTACCGCGGTCGTGAGCTCGAGGGTGCCGCCGCTCAGCACAGCGATGCCGAGCGCCGCGAGCGCGCATTGGTCATGGTGGTCGACGACTCCATCACCATGCGCAAGGTCGCCACCCGACTGCTCGAGCGAAATGGTATGGACGTAATCACGGCGAAGGATGGCGTCGACGCGGTGACCCGGCTGCAGGAGGGCGTGCCGGATGCCGTGTTGCTGGACATCGAGATGCCGCGTATGGACGGTTACGAATTCGCTGCGCACATGCGCAACGAGCCGGCACTGCGCGAGGTGCCCATCGTGATGATCACCTCGCGTACCGGCGAGAAGCACCGTCAGCGCGCCATGGATATCGGTGTCGACCGCTATCTCGGCAAGCCATACCAGGAAGGCGAGCTCCTTCAGGCCCTCCAGGAGTTGCTGGAGGCGGGGCGTGTGTCGGCGTGATCGCCCGCGTGCCGCGTTGGTGGGCGGACGCCGCCCCCGCCGGCGTCTGCGCGAAGGGCTGACGCAACGGGGCGTGGATGTCGCCTCGGAGTTCGCCGCCGAGGCGGGCGTCGAGCACCTCGCCGACGTGGCGGCAGCGGACTGCCTCGTCGTCGACATGGCGATGCTCTCCGAGGCGGGCTATACGGGCCTCGGTGAGTTGCTCGCGGATTGGTCGGGAGAGGTGATCTTCGCCGAAACGGCGCGACTGGATGCCGATACCCTCGACAGGCTCGCTGCGAAGGTGCGGGAGCAGACGGGGTGCGTCGAACCCCGGCGCGGCGAGTGTCCGGCGGGCTTTCCCGTCTGTGTGCTCGCCGCCTCGTTCGGCGGCCCGCCCGCGCTGCGCCGGTTCCTGCTCGCTTTCCGCGAGCCGCCACCGGCAGCGTTCCTCATTGCCCAGCACATCGGTCAGGGGTTCTCCGATGTGCTTGCCCGCCAGCTTGGCCGGGACGGCTTCGTGCCGGTGCGCCGTGCAAGGGCGGGGGCGGTTCTGCGGCCCGGGCGTGCCTGGGTGTATCCGGTTACCGAGCGTCTTGCTCTCGACGCCGGTGACCGATTCCGTCGGGCGGGGCAGTGGTCCGGCGATGTTCTTTATCGTCCCTGTATCGACGATATCGCCGCCGACGTGGTGCGGCGTTACGGAGCCCGCGCGGCATTGATCGTGTTCACGGGCATGGGCGAGGACGGCGCTGCCGGTGCCCGGATGGTCACCGAGGCCGGAGGCGCGGTCTGGGCACAGACAGCAGATTCGGCGGCCGTGGCGCATATGCCGGACATGGCCGCTGAGGCGGTCTCCGGAGCCTGCAGCCGGGGGGACCCGGAGGCGCTGGCGGCGGCGTTCTCCGGCTGGCTGTCACGCCGCGGACATGCCCGGCCGTCACGGACAGCAAGCGAATAGGAGTGGTTAATGGCGGAAGCCGATAGCATACGGTGCCTGATCGCCCCCCTCGGCAACCAGCGTTGGCTGATTCCCGGTGCCATGGTGGCCGAGGTGGTGAGTTACCAGGAGCCGGAGTCCGGCGGCGGTCCGGACTGGTTCGCGGGGTTTGCGCGCTGGCGGGGGCAGCGCCTTCCCGTGGTCGCACCGGAGTTGCTGTCCGGCGAACGCCACGAGCCCGGGGCACGGGCGCGGCTGCTGGTAATCAAGGCGGTAACGGGGCGTCTGCCGACGGACTACTATGCGCTGGTCGCCGGCGGTATCCCCCACCTGCACAACGCCACCGAAAGCACGCTTGCCCCTGCGGGGGGTGGCGGTGATGAGCTGACCACCCCGGTGCTTGCCGCCGGCGAGGAGATGCTGCTGCCCGCGCTCGACATCATCGAGACGCGCCTCGCCGAGGCCGTGGCTTCGCCCGCGTAGACACGGGTGCGGTCGGTGTTCACCGGCCGTGTGTCAGGCCCGGGGCGGGCTCAGTGCAAGTGTCGTCGGGGCGCTTCGCAAAACGTCGGCTTGCAACTCCGGAGTCGCAATTCGCCAACTCGGGAAGGTGGATGCAGCGAAGCGTAATCCCACCTTCCGGCTACGCCAGATCCCCAAAGCGCGCCTGTAGAACCGCCAGGGCAGCGAGGGTGGCGGTTTCGGTGCGCAGCACACGGGGGCCCAGGCCGAGGCCCTCGAAGCCGCGATTCGTGGCGGCCGCCACCTCGGTATCGCTTAGCCCGCCCTCCGGACCCACCAGCAGGGCGATGCCTGCCGCGGGTGGCGGCAGCGCCTCGACGCCGCATCCGTTAGCGGGATCCAGCACGACGCCCTGAAGGCCGTCGACTTGCTCCCATGCCCGATCCAGGGACACGGGCGTGTCAACGGCGGGCACACGGTTGCGTCCGCACTGCTCACAGGCGCTCACTGCCACCCGCTGCCAATGTGTCTGGCGTTTGCGCATGCGCTCGCCGTCGAGCCGCACCACGGTATGCTCGGTGAATACCGGCACGATCCGAGTTATCCCCAGCTCCACTGCCTTCTGTACCGCCAGGTCCATGCGGTCGCCTTTGGCGATTCCCTGGAGCAGGACGAACGGCAGGGGGGGTTCCGCTTCACGGGGCTCGTGCCGGAGCAGCCGCACGGTCGCTTCCCGTCGCTCCAGGGTTTCCAGGCGGGCGCGGTACTCTCCGCCGTTACCGTCGAATACGGTCAGCTCCGCGCCGGGACGCAGCCGCCGGGCGCGCAGATGCTGGAGTGCATCGCCGGAGAGGTCGACGATTTCGTCCACGGCCAGCGGGCCGGACAGGTGGACGCGGGTACCGGTGCGGGACATGTTCCTGATGCCGTGGACAAAGGGGTTGGCGGTGTCTAACAGGGTGATCTTACCGCTGCATTCGCCACCGTCAACGGGGCAGCGGATACCACAGCCGCTGTGCTTCCGGCTGCCACGGTTGCGGTCCGGAGTGTCTCGCTCTTCGATACAGGTTGTGTTGCCCCTGGGACACTTTGTGACGGCAGCAACGGAACGCTTGCGCGTGCCCGTCTTCGTCTGACGGAACATCGTGGCGGCCATAGTGGGACGGTCAACAGTCGTTGAATCGCTGGAATGAATGTTGCTGCTCGATGTCTGGCCGGTTTTTACAGTGCGCACACCAGTCAAGGAGCGAATGGGTGGGCGTGTGCGTCAGACACGGTGGAAATGGACGGATCCAAGGCCGTCGCGTGTCATTTCGACGGCAGTGCCGGCGAATGGATGCTAGTCCTTACAGGGGCATACTTCCGGGATGGGACCGCGACCGGCTGCTTGTAGTACGGGCCGATGAGCTCGAGTGGAGTGGTTGGCGATGCGCGGAGCCAACTCGGCTGTCTCTGAGACCGCGATGATGTGTCAAACGGTGATCGACCGCCCGCTGGCCACGCGTTGATGGCATTCGCCGGATGGCGGATCGGACGGTGATTGCGAGCAGGAGAGGGAAACGCGATGAGCAAAACGATGAAAGCGGCGGTGGTGCGTGAGTTCGGCAAACCGCTGGAGATCGACGAAGTACCGGTGCCGGAACCCGGCGAAGGCGAGGTCCAGGTGCGTATCCAGGCTTCCGGGGTCTGTCACACGGATCTGCACGCGGCGGAGGGCGACTGGCCCGTGAAGCCGATCCTGCCGCTGATTCCGGGGCACGAGGGTGTGGGGTACGTCTCCGCCCTTGGCAAGGGCGTGACCCACGTCAAGGAGGGCGATCGCGTCGGTGTGCCCTGGCTTTACAGTGCCTGTGGTCACTGTGAGCACTGCATGGGCGGTTGGGAGACGCTGTGCGAATCCCAGCAGAACACCGGTTACTCCGTCCACGGCGGCTACGGCGAGTTCGTCATTGCGGATGCCGACTACGTCGGCGTACTGCCGGACAGCGTCGGCTTCACCGAGATCGCCCCGATTCTCTGTGCTGGCGTGACCGTTTACAAAGGCCTGAAGGTGACGGACACGCGTCCCGGGCAGTGGGTGGCGATTTCCGGCATCGGTGGTCTGGGACACGTGGCGGTGCAATATGCGCGTGCCATGGGGCTGCACGTGGCGGCGATCGACGTCTCCGCCGAGAAGCTGGCTCTGGCCAGGCGCCTGGGCGCAGAGCTCACCGTCAACGCTGCCGAGGAGGATCCAGCCGAGCGTATCAAGGCGGATGTGGGCGGCGTCCACGGCGCCCTGGTGACCGCCGTATCGAACAAGGCCTTCGCCCAGGCGCTGGGTGTCGTGCGGCGAGGCGGCACGGTCGCGTTGAACGGTCTTCCGCCCGGGGATTTCCCGTTACCCATATTCGACGTGGTGCTCAACGGCATTACCGTACGCGGTTCCATCGTGGGTACCCGGCTGGATCTTCAGGAAGCCTTGCGCTTCGCCGGTGAGGGGGCGGTGACCGCCACGGTGAGCACGGCGCGGCTGGAGGAGATCAACGCCGTGTTCGATCGCATGCGCGAAGGTCGTATCGACGGGCGCGTGGTTCTCGACATGGCGTAACCTCCGCCGCCTGCGTGCCTCGACCGCCCCCGGGGGCATAGCTGGGGGCGGTCAGGGGCGAGCATCTGGCGTCAGCACGTCGCGCCGGCGGGCAACGGCTCGCGTGCTTTCGCCAGTTCCGTCAATCCCACCGCCGGAGCCTGCGCGGCCACTTCGCCGATCACCAGCAATGCCGGACGGTCATCGATCGGGCACGGACCCAGGTCCGAGAGGCGGCAGCGCTCGACGGTCTCGTCGGCACGGGAGCCGGCGCGAATGACGGCGACGGGCAGTGCCGGCGGGATGCCCGCTGCGAGCAGCTGGCGCCGCAGTCGTGGCCACTGACGCAGTCCCATGTAGCACACCAGCGTTCGCCCGGGGCCGGCGATGGCGGGCCAGTACTGATCCGGCAGCTCACCGTGACGGCCGTGGGCGGTGATGAACGTGACCGCCGAGGCGGTGCCCCGCTGGGTCAACGGTATGCCCGTGGCAGCCGCGCAGCCGAGTGCGGCGGTGACGCCGGGCACGACCCGGCATGCCACATCCGCCGCCCGGCAGGCATCCAGCTCTTCGCCACCGCGCCCGAAGATGAACGGGTCGCCGCCCTTCAGTCTCACGACATGGCGACCGGCATGGGCGTGCTCGACGAGCAACTCGTTGATCGCACTCTGGTTCAGGGTGTGACGGCCGCAACGCTTGCCGGCGTCGATCACCTGCGCCGACGGGGAGGCGAGCGCGATGATCTCCGGGTCCACAAGGCGGTCGTGGAGCACCACATCGGCTCGCCGGATCACCCGCAGGGCCTTGAGCGTGAGCAGCTCCGGGTCGCCGGGGCCGCAGCCCACGAGCCAGACGCCGCCGCGGTGAGCGTCGGTTGCCGACCGGGTCTTGTCGAAGTCCATGATCGAGTCACCTCCGGTTTCGGGCGGTCACTGCAACGGTGGCCGGCCCGTGAGCAGCGCCATGCGTTCGTGCTCGTCGAGCTCCGCCTGTGCGAACAGCCGAGAGAGCCAATGGGGTTCCGGCAAGTCGCCGCCGGCGCTGACGAATACGCAGGCCTCGAGGCGGCCGCCGACCAGGCGTGCGGCACGGTAGCGGCCCGCCTGCGGGTCCGCGTATTCGAGCCAGTCGTCATCGTCGTCCGCTTGCAACTGCGCCTGTGCCCAGTCGGTCCAGTCCCTCGGGGCCTCGCCTCCGGCCCACTCGTAACGCTCGAGCCCGTCGCCGGGCACTCGCACCCAGTAGTCCATGCCGGCGGAGTCGAGTCGGTGCCGGGATAGCGCCACTGCCTGCCATGCACGCTCGACGCGTTCGACACGCACCGGCGTGTGCTTGAATTCCGGTTCGCCGGATAACGGGCACACGGCCGGGTTCACGACTGCGCCGGTGCGCGCGCGGCTGGCGAATTGATCGTTCCAGTGCATCGGCAGAAAGACGTCACCGGGGGTCTGTTCCCCGGTGACCCGTGCGCGTACCTGGACATGCCCCCAGCGGCTGTCCACGCGGGCCAGATCGCCGTCGGCGAGACCGTACGCCTCGGCATCGGCGGGGTGGACGGCCAGCCGCGGTGCCGGTGTGTGCTCACACAGTCGCGGGGCGCGCGCAGAGCGCGTGAGGGTGTGCCAGTGATCGCGCACCCGGCCGGTGTTGAGCCGCAGCGGGTAGGTGTCGTTCGCGGCGTTCGCGGGTGACCGGGGTGTGACCGCCTGCAGATGCGCCCGTGCGTCGGCGGTGACGAACGCCCCGTCACAGAACAGTCGATCGGTGCCGGTGAGAGCCTGCGTCGGCACCGGCCACTGGATGGGGGCGAGAGCGTTGTAATCCGCCGCGGACAGCGATGCGAGGCCGCCGATGTCGAAGGCGAAGCGGCCGTCGTTGTCATGGGCGGACAGGCGCGCATGCTCGGCAAAGATGGCAGCGGGGCCGTCGTAGTCGAAGCCCGGATAGCCCATGCGTTGCGCCACCTGCGCGATCATCCACCAATCCGGACGGGCCTCGCCGGGCGCGGGCAGGAACGCCCGCTGGCGCGAGATGCGTCGTTCGGAATTGGTCACGGTGCCGTCCTTCTCGCCCCAGGCCGCCGCCGGCAGGAGGACGTCCGCCCAGGTGGCGGTGTCCGTCTCGCGGGTCATATCCGAGACCACCACGAGCTCGCAGCGCTGGAGTGCCTCGCGCACGCGGTCGGCGTCCGGGAGGCTCACCACCGGGTTGGTGGCGATGATCCACACGGCACGGACCTCACCGGCGTGGATGGCTTCGAAGAGATCCACCGCCTTGAGACCGGGGTGGCGGGCGATGGTGGGGCTGTCCCAGAAAGCCTGCACGCTGTCGGCGTCGTCGAAGCCACGGTGCGCGGCGAGGGTGTTGGCGAGGCCGCCGACCTCGCGCCCGCCCATGGCGTTGGGCTGGCCGGTGAGCGACAGCGGTCCGGCACCCGGCTGCCCGATGCGGCCGGTGGCCAGGTGGCAGTTCACGATGGCGTTCACCTTGTCGGTGCCGCTGGAGGATTGGTTCACCCCCTGGGAGTAGCAGGTCACGGTGCGCGGGGTGGCGCTGAACCACTCGTAGAACATGGCGACGGCGCTTTCCTCGACGCCGCAGGCGCGGGCCACGTCGGCGGTGGTCGGCGCACTCTGCCGGGCGGCGGCGAGCGCCTCGTCGACGCCGGTGGTGTGCGCCTCCACGAATGCCCGGTCGATTACACCCTGGCGATCCAGGTGGGCGAGCAACCCGTTGAACAGCCACACGTCGGTGCCCGGACGAATGGGCAGGTGCAGATCGGATTCCTGCGCCGTTGCCGTGGCACGCGGGTCGATCACGACCACGCGCCGATCCGGGTGCACCTCGCGGGCGTCGCGCATGCGCCGGTAGAGAATGGGATGGCACCAGGCCGTGTTGCTGCCCACGAGTACGGTGAGCTCGGCGCTATCGAGGTCCGCGTAGCTGCCGGGCACGGCATCCTCGCCGAAGGCGCGCACGTGCCCGGCCACTGCCGAGGACATGCACAGCCGCGAGTTGGTATCGATGTTGGCCGAGCCGATGTAGCCCTTCATCAGCTTGTTGGCGAGGTAGTAGTCCTCGGTGAGGAGCTGCCCCGAGACGTAGAAGGCCACGGCGTCGGGCCCATACGTGTCAATGATGCGGCGAAACCCCTGGGCCACCTCGTCGAGCGCGCGGAACCAGGCGACCCGGCGGCCGCGAATCTCGGGATGGAGCAATCGCCCCTCCGCACCCACGGTTTCGCCGAGGTTCGCGCCCTTCGCGCAGAGGCGGCCGTGGTTGGCGGGGTGATCCGGGTCGCCGCGCACGGTTACGTCCGAACCAGTGCGCTCGGCGAGCACGCCGCAGCCCACCCCGCAGTAGGCGCAGGTGGTGCGAACCGCCTCGGTCATGACACCTCCGGGATGAGGCACAGGTGGACGACGCCGTCGCGCACGCTCACCGGGTAGCGCGGTGTGCTGCCTTCGTCCGGCTCCCGTGCGCAGCCGCTGGCGAGCTCGATACACCAGTTGTGCAGCGGGCAGTACACGCCCTTGCCGGCCACGATGCCCTGGGACAGCGGCCCGCCCTGGTGGGGGCAGCTATCGGCCAGGGCGAAGACTTCGTCGTCGGCGGTGCGAAACACGGCGACCGGCCCATTGGCCGTATCGACGGTGCGCGCGCCGCGTCGGGGAATCGCCGTGAGCGGGCCGACCTCGACCCAGTCGGTTCGTTCGGCAGCGGACATGAACTCGTATCCTCCGATTGCAATGGGCATGGCTAGTGTCCAGGACACTAAGGCCGCGGGCTCAGCCGACCTTCTATGGGCTGTCCCTTGTCAAGTCCTAAGCGGTCTTGCGTTATCGGGTCATCTGCAACCTCCGGTG